>JAZSGX010000086.1:0-22467 GCA_045532975.1 Eubacteriales bacterium
GGCGTCGCTTAATGCGACAGCCTCTTTTGTGTTAAAATTCAATTTCAAGCCCGTCATATGCGGTTATAATGTCGTGCTTTGCCATTTCCTTGGTAAGAGTATCGTGGTCGGTATGCAGAGTGTAAGCCATATGGGAAATGACGTATTTTTTAATGTCGGTATCAATGCTTTTCTTCATTTCAATAACCATATTTAGGTTGTTATGCTCAAACACGCGCCAGTCCTTTTCTATAAAGCCAACGGTGGCATCAAACACCGCCAAGTCAGGCTTGTTTTTCCAAATGGCACGGATTTCCTCGTATTCGAGCCAAGCTCCGTCAAGACCGTAGAACAGACATTTATCAGCCGTTTTTATAATAAAATGGCACGTTTCTATTGTATGGCTGCCACGGTATGCTTCAACCGTATATTCGTCAAGAGAAAGGACGTCCTTATCCTTAACTTCAACAAATGTTGCGCCCTTACCCGTCAAAAAATTAACGGTTTCTTGGCAGTAGTGGTCGCCGTGGCGGTGGGTGTTCAAAATATATTTGATTTTGCTTGTATCTACTCCGTATTCCTCTATGGCATCACGCACCCAAGGACCCGGGTCAATCAAAATTTTTTCGTCAATTAATGCGGATGAGGTACGCCTAAAGCCTGTAACTCCTGTTTTGTCGGCGGGAAAGTCGGCAGCACCCGTGCCCAAAAATAATATTTTCATAAAAAACACCTCGGTTTTAGTCTGTGTTTAGTATAACACAAATTAAAACCGAGGTCAATATTAATCAACAACAATTCTTGCAACCTTGCCAAAGGGAGGCTTAACCTCGGGGTCTTCGTTATTGATAAGCCACAAAACAGGAATACCCATAGCCTCCTCCTCATTCGGGAAGGTATCATATCCGTCGGTGATAATTACGATGTAGGCAGGGGGATTGTCCATCATATTTTTTTGCATATATCTGAAAATTTCGCTAAAATCGTTACCGCCACCGCCCACCGGCTTGATTGCCAACAAATCATCAAGGGTTTCAAAGGGGACAGGGTCAGTAACAAATACCTCGGTAAAGCTTAAAAGACCCTTGACAGCACCGTTAAACTGCTCGATAGCCCCTGCAATCTCGGTATAAGCCGTAATAATTGCCTTGTCGGAAATTGAGCCTGAGGTATCAATTAAAAACCATACGTTAGATACCTTTTCCACCTCTTCATTATAGTCGGGCAGGAAGAAATCTCCGTCGGAGAAGCGCCTGTCCGGGGGAGAAAAGGAATAATCGTTGATTTCCGTTTGGATAAAGTCGGTCAATACAGTGCGCCAATCGAGCTGACCGTTTTTCAGCTTATCAAGTAGTCTTTTCGCTCCCAGTGGAGGACCGCCAAATGACTTTGAGGCTTCAAGGACTGAAATAACTGTGTCGGCATCCTGTAGCCTTTTGGTCCACTCCTCGTATAGCTCTCGCTTTTCCTCCTCGGTCAGAGTGTCCCATTTGGAGTGGTCGTCAAAGCGCTTGCCACCCTTCAAAATTTCCTCTACAACGTCAAGCAAGCCCTTGAATTCGTCACCGTCCTCGTCACCCTCATCGTTGCTTGTCCCTGCGCTCTTTGGCATCTTACCCTTTCCCTTCATCTTTGCCTTTGACTTTGCCTTGGAGATAAGCATATCGTAAACCTCCTCGGCGGTGTAGTCGTAGCCTTCCTTTCCGTCGGGAGTTAAGTGCATAGAAACACCGTATTTTTTGAGGGTAATGGTGTCAAGGTCGTCGTTCATAGAGTGCATAATGTTGGAGTTGATAACAATGTCGGCGGCAATGTTGTAAATTTCGTTATTGTATTCCTCTCCGCGTAGACAGTGCTGAAGGACAATGTGCATAATTTCGTGCATCATTATAAATTCAAGCTCCGTGTCACTTAATTCCTCCATAAATGCGGGGCCAAACCAAATGCGACGTCCGTCTGTGCAGGCGGTTTCACATTCGGTGTCAAGGGCAAAAATGATGTGGGACAAAAGCAGACCGTAAAAGCCATTTTTACCGAGCAAATTCATCTTGGCGCGGATGATACGCTTTGTACAGCGCTCGGTTAATTCCTTATCGCATACCATTTATATGTTTACCTCGTGCGCTTAACCATTTGGAAAAGGCGGGTAGCTTCATAAGAGTGTGGCGGTAGTTTTCGTCAATTGCCATATAACCGCGCAAATGTACCACTGAAAAGTCGGGCGGGAGAAGCATAGAATAGTTGATTGAGTTTTCGATTGCGCGAAAATCGCTTTTATGCTCTCTTGCGTAAGAAACCATTGAGGAAACAAGGGCATAAAGAGCGTCGGTGGATTTTGGTACGGTTGTGCATTTGCCTGCGAAAATGTCCTCAATTTTCGGCAAGGTGGCAAAGATTTTGCACCAGGTTTTAAACTCACTGGCAATACCTGTGCCGATACATCCGGAAATCATAGGATAAACCTCTTCTATGTTTTGATTTACCATATTGAGAAGTCGGCTTACCATTTCCCAAGAACGTGGGGTAGGGAAGGCTAAGCCATCTGTCGCGCTTTCGTTTTCGATAAGATAATCGTGGCGGAAGGACAAAAAGCCTGTAACAAGGGGAGAAACTCCGCTTGAAATTGCCCAACGGTGCCAGGAGTCAAAGTTAGACTCAATCTCCATATGGCAAAGACGGTTGGCAAGAGCCTTTGGCATTTTAAAGGAAACACTTTTGTCCGTCAAACGGTTACCTGCCGCCAAAACAATACAGTTGTCAGGTAGCTTATGCTCACCGATAATTCTGTCAAGGGTGATTTGGTAAGCTGCTGCCTGTACGGATTGCGGAGCTGCAGAAATTTCATCAAGGAACAAAATGTTTACAACACGCGGGTCTGGGTCCATTTGGAATATTTGAGGCTTTAACCAAATGGCTAAGGTTTTGTCAGCGTTTGCAGTAGGAATACCGCGCAAATCAATTGGGTTGAACAACAAAAGACGCACGTCGGTTACAACACATTTCTTGCCAGTGTGGGTCTGTATTTTGTCTGCAATTTGGCGTATAGCCTGAGATTTACCCACACCGGGCGCGCCCCACAGCATAACTGAGGGGACGTGCTTGAATGGGGTTTTTGTTTCTATGGCGGAGATATACACGCTTGAAAGGGTTTCTACCGCCTTATCTACGCATAAGGTAGGGATTAAAGGGGAATTCATATTCATTGCTTCTTTACTCCTAACTTTTTATCTAAATTTTCAAGCTTATTTGTCAATTCGTCTATTCTGTCACCGTACATATCAGCCTCGTTAAGCTCGGCTTCAATGGATGTCTGCACCATATTAAGCTTGTCAAGCCTGTCCTCTTGCTTTTTGATATACTCGTCAAAATCGGAAAGGAAGTTGTCAATTCTTATCATATAGCCGATTGGAGAGGAGCCAAGCTCTAAGTAATACTTTCCGCTTCCGTAAAGCCAAACAAAGGGCTTGGAAAGTGACATGCCCGAGGGTAATACCACGCGGAAGCCTTGATACTCGAAAAGCTCCGTTTCGTTTATCTGCATAGCGTTGTCAAGAATAGCCAGCTCCAGCCTGTCACGTAGCTCCTTACGCTCAAGGGGAGTATATTCGCGGAAGCTGTCCTTGTATAGCTGAGCATCTGTTATAGCGTTGTCCACGTTTTGTCTTTGCTTTTCCAACTTACTTGGAAGCTTACCAAGCTCAATTCTCAAGGACTCCTTGTGTATAAGCCTTTCACGTCTTAAAATGAGTAGCTTGCCAAGCTCGTTTGCTACCTCAACACGCTCCTTGATAGCGGGGTTGCCAATGGCAAGAGCCTTGATTTCCGCATAGTTTAATACTGTGTCGTAAACGTCACTGTTTTCACGCTCATTTATATGTCCCGAAAGGAGAGAGGAAATGAAGCGTTGCTTTGTTTCAAGTAGCTGCCAGGAGTAGGCATCAAAGCTACCCTCGGTAATATATCTGTGTATGAAAATTTCGTCGTTGGTGTTACCCTGACGCAAAATACGACCCTCGCGCTGTACCATATCGGCAGGACGCCACGGTACGTCAAGGTGATGGACCGCAATCAGCTTATCCTGTACGTTAACGCCAAGACCGAGCTTAACGGTTGAGCCTACAAGAACGCGGATTTTACCTTGTCTTACAGCCTCAAACAGCTTATCGCGCTTCTTATCGGTGGTGGCGGAATGTACAAATTCAATTTCGTTTTCGGGGATGCCGTATAGCACAAGGAGTCTTTTAAGCTCCGTGTAAACGTTAAAGGTGTCCTTGGGAGTACCGTAGTCTGAGAAGACAAGCTGAGTTTTATCCCCATGCTCGCGGTAGATTTGATATACGTTTTTGGCGCAGGCTTGTGTCTTGCAGGAATGCAAATGCGTAATAGTGCCGTCAACTAAGCGCACGTCAAGTGCCGCCTTACGTCCGTCTGTGGTAATAAGCAAAAGGTTGTCCTTGTTTCTTGGAACTCTGTGACTACGCACAAGGTCAGCGCGCTCGGAAATCTTCTCAAGGTACTTAATGAAAGCGCCGTCAGGCGGTATTTTGTTGTCTGTATAACCGCAGAAATCGGGCAAATCCACATCCTTTTTAGAAACAATGTGGAAATCCGCAAAGGATGCGAAAAGTGTGGTAAGCTCAGGCAAGTTATGGAACTTGGAAAAGCGGGTTGCCAAGCGGAATTTTGATGTGTCAATGTCAACCTCAAAATCCGTGTTTTTCTCTGCAAACATGCCAATCCAACCGTCAAAGGAGGCAAGACCCAAAAGCTTTAGCTCTCCACCCTGCAGGTATGTCTGCATAACGAAGGCGTCGGTTAGCGAGTTGGTAATTGGCGTGCCTGTGGCAAAGACAACGCCTCTGCCATCGTTTTGGTTTTGCACACACAGTACCTTGTCAAGCATATCGGCACACTTTGCGCTACCACCCGAGCTTATGCCAAGGACGGTGGTTTTGGTGTCAACAGGCACGTTTTTATAGTTGTGCGCCTCGTCAACGAATAAGGTGTTGATGCCAAGCTTGTCAAAAGCAACCTCCTCCGGCTTTACGCGGGTCAGTATTTTCTTGTTTAACTCGTTTTCAATCTTTTGGCGGCGAGGGGCTAAGCTGTTGGAGTAAAGTCCTTGTGCGTTTGTTTCGATTTCAACAAGCTCCTCCTCCAGCTTGTCAACCTCAAAGGATTTTGACATAGGTATGCTCTCAAAGCAGCTATATGCCATAATGATAGCATCGTAGTCTCCGTCACGGATAAGGGAAAGGGTTTGCCACTTCTTGGAAGGGGTAAATATCTTAGGCTCTACAACGAGTATGTTTGCATCCTTATATAGATAAAGGAAGATTGATTTCCACTGACCCACCAAGTTGTTGGGTACAACGTAAAGGTTCTTCTTGGCAATACCCATACGTCTTAGCTCCATGCCTGCCGCAATCATAACAAAGGTTTTACCTGAGCCTACGTCGTGGGCAAGCAACGTGTTTGGGGTGAATAGTATTCTTGCAACCGCATTCTTCTGATATGGGAAAAGCTCAACCTCGGGGTTGATGCCCGGGAAGGTTAAAAATGAACCGTCAAAGCGGCGCACCTTGTTGGAGGAATATCTTTCCTCGTAAATCATCTCCAAACGCTCGCTTCTTGCAGGGTTAGACCAAAGCCATTTGGCAAACTCCTCGTTAATTCTGTCCTGCTTGTCAAGGGCAAGGACAGTTTCGCGCTCGTTCATTATACGCACGGTTTTGGGCTTTCCGCTCTTGGTAAGCTCGCTTGATTTTTCTGTGTCATAAACTGCTATGGTTTTTTGGTTCAAGGTCTTTTCAATGATTTCCAAGGCATCCATATTCGTAGTGCCGTATGTCGAATAGCAGCGTGTGGAATAGCGTGTGCCCGAGTATCTGTTCTTTCCGGGGATTTCCCAAAGACCGAGAGCCTCGGAGTGACGGGTACGGTATACTGACGCGCTAAGATTTGGAATGGCAGGACCAAGCAAATGGTCAATGAAATCGTCAATTACGTCCGTTGGTATCCAGGGAGCGCCTAAGGGTGCGTATATCTCGTCTGTGGGAATGCTTGGCGGCATAGCGTTTAAAAGAGCGTCAATGTTTGCTTGGAAATAGCCCTTATATTTCTTGTTAGCCTTTTCGGCAGCCTTATACTTGCGTACCAGGTTGCCCGAAAGGTATTCCTCAGCGGTTTCCCAGCCCTTGTAAAAGCATTCCTCCCATTTGTCTGGATTTTGAAAAATTGAGCCCTGAAGGGTAGTGATGACGGTTTTTAAATCCTCGCCTGTTATGGCGGATATGTACTCGATGTCAACTTTACCGAGGGTACAAAGACTTGTAATCAAGCCGTCGCCAATGCTGTCGACAAACACACCGCTTGCGCGGGGGTCAGAGGTGTAGGCGTTTTCAAAATCTACGGGCAAATCCCAAGAGGTAACAAGGTCAACGCTTGTGTCGCTTTCGTAGTCGTCATCTTCGACACTGATTTCGGTTACTTGGCTCTTCTTTTCCTTGATTTGGGATTTTTTAGAATCCTCAAAGATTTTACTAAGCCAATCTAAATCATCAAATTTCTGCTTCATAAATTACCTCCGTTTGTTTTGCTTAATATTATTTTAGCATATTTTGTGTAAATTTAAAGGACAAAATGTGTCAAAATTCGAGAAAATTTCAAAATGACATGTCCAGTAGCGCCGTTAATTGATTGTGTAAATATAATAACACGGAAACATTCTTACCGCAAGTGCGATGTGTACCGAAAGTAGGACAGTAACACGTTGACGAAGGGAAAAAGGTATGATACCATATGAGTGTAAACCAAATCAAACACCGAAAAGGAGAATTATGAGAATGAAAAATTTACAGTGCTACGGCTTTGAAAGAAAAATAGGAAAAACACCTTGCGGCGGAAAATATACTGAAACCTACTATTATAAGAATTGCAACGAGGCTTGCGAAAAGGAGGAGGCGACCCACTGCATAATTTACGAAAAGGGCAGACGGGGCAAGGTTATTAACGTAATCCGCTGTATGCTTTAGCCGGTGGCTGGGGGTGGCAAA
This sequence comes from Eubacteriales bacterium, assembly GCA_045532975.1. Taxonomy (GTDB): domain Bacteria; phylum Bacillota; class Clostridia; order Oscillospirales; family CAG-272; genus RGIG2000. The sequence continues at coordinate 7,035 of JAZSGX010000086.1, forward strand.
GAGCCACCCTGAATTTTTAAAAAACAGTAGAAAAAATTTACTATTGTGGTATAATAATTAAAAGGGAGGTGTATGATATGAAATATTATGTAGTGTCAGATGTACACGGATATTATAATCTAATGAAGAAGGCACTGAAGGATGCGGGTTTTTTTGATGAAAAGGAGCCTTGTAAGCTTATTGTTTGTGGTGATTTGCTTGACAGAGGCAAAGAGGCTGTGCAGATGGTTGATTTTATGCTTAAGCTTAAAAAGGAAGGCAGACTTATATATATTCGCGGCAATCACGAGGATTTGTTAATGCAATGCTTACAAGAGATTGCAAGCAAAGGTGTGCACGAGATTGCAAGCGGAATGTCAAAGCATTATAAAAATGGGACATGGGATACTTTATTGCAGCTTAGCTGTATGGATGTAATGGAGGCATACAATAACGCGGCAGAGCTTATAGGTCGTGTAAGACGCTCACCGTATTACAAGGAGCTTTTGCCCTCGTGTGTGGACTACTATGAAACTGACAATTACATATTTACACACGGCTGGATTCCCTGCCATTGCGATGATTACCGCGTTACAAACGGTTGTAAATATAACCCTAATTGGAGAAAGGCAAGTGTGACTGCTTGGAAAATGGCGCGTTGCTTTAACGGTATAGATATGGCGTGCAGGTACAAAATGACAGAGAAAAACAAAACTATTGTCTGCGGTCACTGGCACACCTCTTACGGTCACTCCAAAATAGAGAAAAGGGGCAAGGAGCTTGACAAGAACGCGGACTTTTCTCCCTTCAAGGCAAAGGGTATTTTAGCAATAGACGCATGTACGGCTTACAGCGGAATTGTTAACTGTGTTGTTATCGAGGACTAAAGGGGACTTGACAAGTTGTGCATAAATATGGTACTATAAAGAAAAAGGGGTAAAAATTTATGCCTGTAAAACACGAAATAAAAGTACTTACAAAAAAACAAAATTTAAGACTCAGAGTATTAAAGGGTCACTTTGCAACGAGCCATAGCCATATTAACTATTATATTGATGTTACTATGCAAAAATCAAGGCTGTCGGAGGCGCAGGCGGTTGCGCGCGAGCTTGTTAGCTATTATCAAGCAAACACTATCGTTGACACAATCCTTTGCCTTGACGGTATGCAGGTGGTTGGCACTTGCTTGGCGGACGAGCTTACAAAGGGAGATTTTATCAGTATTAACGCTCACCAAACTATTTACGTTGTAACTCCTGAGCATACGTCAGGTAGCCAGCTTATTTTCCGCGACAATATCGCGCCTATGATTAAGGACAAAAATGTCTTGATTTTGGCAGCCTCGGTGACAACGGGATATACTGCAAATGCAGCGGTTGAGGCGGTAAAATACTACGGCGGACAGGTGGCGGGCATTTCCGCAATCTTTGCAACTGTTGAAGAGTGTGCTGGCTACAAGGTTCAATCTGTATTTAATCCTAACGATTTGGGAGATTATGCATCATATCCTGCCCATCAGTGCCCACAGTGTGCAAATGGCGAAAAGATAGATGCCCTTGTAAACAGCCACGGCTTTTCTAAGCTATAAAACAACAAAAAGGCAGAATTTTCTGCCTTTTTTTGCTGTTTTATATTTTATGATATGCAAATATGTGCATATTATAATTATAAAAATGAGTAAATCTTGACATTTTACGGTTTAAATGATACAATTAAAAAAGAGGTGATTCTAATGGAAAAACAACAAATAGAAGGCTTGGTTTGTAGGCAAAGGGAGTATTTTAAAACAGGTGTTACGCTTGATGTGAATTTTAGAGTTACTTGCCTGAAAATGCTGAGGGACCAAATTAAACTATACGAAAAGGAAATTTGTGAAGCACTTTATGAGGATTTGGGCAAGAGTGACTATGAGAGCTATATGTGTGAAATCGGTATGGCACTATCAGAAATAAGCTACCTTATTAAGCACACAAGAAGGCTTGCGAAGGAAAAGAGGGTAAAAACTCCCTTGGCTCAGTTTTCCTCAAAAAGCTACGTTAAGCCTTGCCCTTATGGAAACACTCTTATAATGAGCCCTTGGAACTATCCGTTCTTGTTAACCATTGACCCGTTGGCGACTGCAATTTCGGCAGGCAACACAGCGATAGTTAAGCCAAGCGCGTATTCACCAAGAACAAGTGAGCTTATCAAGAGGATAATTGAGGAGTGCTTTGAAGATGATTTTGTTGCGGTTGTGACAGGAGGCAGAGAGGAAAACGCGTGTTTGCTCAAAGAAAAGTTTGATTTTATTTTCTTTACAGGCAGTACAGGTGTGGGCAAGGAGGTTTTGCGCCACGCGGCGGAAAATTTAACTCCTTGTGTCTTGGAGCTTGGGGGTAAAAGTCCAACTATTGTTGACAAAAGCGCAGATGTTAAGCTGGCGGCTAAGAGAATTGTATTCGGTAAATATTTAAACTGCGGTCAGACCTGTGTGGCTCCCGATTATATCCTTTGCCACGAGGAAATAAAGGACAAATTTGTTAATGCTGTCATTGAGGAAATTAAGAGCCAATACGGGGAAAAGCCTCTTGAAAATAAGGACTTTGGCAAAATTGTCAACAAAAAGCACTTTGACCGAGTTGTTGGGTTGATTGACAAGGAAAAGGTAGTTTATGGCGGAGAATATGACGAGGATAGCTTGAAGATTGCTCCAACAGTTATGGACGGTGTTACTTGGGATGACAGTGTAATGGGTGAGGAAATTTTCGGCCCCGTTATGCCGATATTGACTTATAAATCAACAGATGAGATATGCGAGCTTCTTTGGGACAAGCCAAAGCCATTGGCACTTTATCTTTTCTCAACGGACAAAAGGGTGATAAAGGAAATAACGTCAAGAGTGCGCTATGGCGGTGGATGTATAAACGATACTATTATCCACTTGGCAACAAGCAAAATGGGCTTTGGCGGTGTTGGAGAGAGCGGTATGGGCTCCTATCACGGTAAAAACGGATTTTTAGCCTTTTCTCACACAAAAAGCATTGTGCATAAGAAAAATTGGATTGATTTGCCTATGCGTTACCAACCGTACAAAAGCAGATTTTATAAAAAGCTTTTGCGTTGGTTCCTAAAATAATTAACAAAAGCCTCACATTGTGGCACCTGCCGTAGAGCAGGTGCCACAGTTATATTCGCCTCTGGCGAGTTATATTGCTTCGCAGTTATATTCGGCTTGCACCGAGTGATATTTGCTCTGCAAGTTTTTGGGGGCGAATATAATATCACTGCGGAATGAAGTGTAGCAATATCACTTTCGCGTAGTGAAAATATCACGCCGAACGAAAGTGAGGCATATCACTCGATTAGCTTTTGTGTCTACAAGTGCAGTGCTTGTCAAGGAAAAAAGGATAGAGAACAAAAAATCCTCTATCCTTTTCCTGGTTGTAGGATTATTCTGCTCTATCGCAGACACATATTACGTGGGGCTTTATTTGTTGCTCCAAATATAGTTAAAATGCTTGTTTTGTTTAAATACTTGTTCCGGTAAAAAATGTATTTAGTGTTGACTTTACCGTTCTTGAGTGGTAGTATTATAATGTAGTAATGTTTCATAGAAGGAGAGAGTTATGAAAATAAAGATATTAATAACAATTCTTTTGTGCATAGGACTTATGCTGTGCTTTATAGCCTGCTCGGATGAGGACACAGGCGAGAGTGGAAACAACCCCACAGAGAGCAGTGCGTCAAGTCAGAATGGCGGCGGAGAAAGTAAGCCAAGTGAGGATGATAAGACGGGGTATCACACAGTTACTTTCGTTACAAACAACGGTACAACCATTGAGCCTGTAATGGTTGAGCGTGGTAACCCGATACCTGTCCAAGCAAAGCCTGAAAAAGCGGGTTATGTTTTTGACGGTTGGTATGTAGATGACGAAAAATGGTCCTTTATCAGTCACGTTGTACTCATTGATTTGACTCTTGAGGCAAAGTGGATTGCAAATGATAACACTCTTGTGTTTGATGGCAATGGTGCTACAGGCGGAACAATGGAAAATATGACCATCAAGAGTGATGAAAGCGCTAATTTAACTCTTAACGCATTTACAAAGGACGGCTATACTTTTATGGGTTGGTCAACCACGCAGGGCGGCAAGGTTGAATATACAGACGGTGCGGAATATACCATGGGTACCGAGGCAAGCTATACGCTATATGCTATATGGGAGGCTAACGATAATAATATAACCTTTGATGGCAACAGAGCAACAAGTGGCTCAACTGCGGGAATAAATGCAAAAACAGACGAAAGGGTTACTCTTACCTTAAACGGATTTATACGTGATGGTTACACCTTTAAGGGTTGGGCAACTACGCAGGGCGGCAAGGTTGAATATACAGACGGTGCGGAATATGTTATAGGTACAGAGGCAAGCTATACTCTTTATGCGGTATGGGAAGCTAACGTATATACCATAACATACGAAAAGAACGGTGGTACAGGTGAACTTAAAGAAACCTTTACTATTAAGGATTTACCTTTAACATTAAGTTATTTAGATGATAAAACAAACTATGTCTTTAATTGTTGGTACAAAGAGAGTGACTTTAGCGGTGAGCCTGTATTTGAAATTGCAGAGATAGGTAACTTAACACTTTATGCTGAATACATCGAATGTACAGACGGACTTAAGTTAAGTGCAACAAGCACCACATACACTGTAAATGGTTACACAGGAACAGCCACTGAGGTTGTTATTCCAAGGTCATATAAGGGCAAAGAGGTAACAAGCATAGGCTATGAGGCGTTCTTGGGTTGCACACGCTTGACAAGAGTAACAATACCGGATAGTGTCACAAGAATAGGCGGTTCTGCGTTCTCGGGTTGCACAGGCTTGACAAGTATAACAATACCGGATAGTGTCACAAGCATAGGCGGTTCTGCGTTCTCGGGTTGCACAAGCTTGACAAGTATAACAATACCTGATAGTGTCAAAAGCATAGGCGGTTCTGCGTTCTCGGGTTGCACAAGCTTGGAAAGTATAACGATACCGGAGGGTGTCACAAGCATAGTCAATTATATGTTCTATAATTGCACAAGCTTGAAAAGTATAACGGTACCGGAGGGTGTCACAAGCATAGGCAATTATGTGTTCTATAATTGCACAAGCTTGAAAAGTATAACGATACCGGAGGGTGTCACAAGCATAGGCAATTATGCGTTCTATTGGTGCACAAGCTTGACAAGTATAACAATACCGGAGGGTGTCACAAGCATAGGCGGTTATGCGTTCCGTGATTGCACAAGCTTGACAAGCATAATAATCCCCGACAGTGTCACAAGCATAGGCGTATGGGCGTTCTGTAATTGCACAAAGCTGACAATTTACTGTGAGGCGGAAAATCAGCCTGACGGATGGAGCAGCGATTGGAATGTTTCAAATTGTCCTGTTGTATGGGGAGTGAAATAATCCCCAAGCCTACTAAGCAAACCCCAAGCCTACTAAAGAGCGGCTTGAGGACCCCTTGCAGAGCGGCTCGGGGAACCCCGGAGATAATCCCCAAGCCTACTAAGCAAACCCCAAGCCTTGCGCACTAGGCTTGAGGACTCATTGCAGTGCGCTTTGTGCAGAGCCGGAAATAACCCAAAAAGCTACTAAAGAGTGCTTAAGGAGAATTAAAAAATGAGTATAAAGGCGATATTATTTGATTTGGACGGCACTCTTTTGCCGATGAATCAAGATGAATTTATTGGAAATTATATGCGTGACCTAACCGCTTATATGTGCAAGGGGGGACTACATAACCCCGAGGAGTATTTTAATGTAGTTTGGCAGGGCGTTTACGCTATGATAAAAAATAACAACGTAAAAACCAATGAGGCGGTTTACTTCGACAAGATTGGGGAAGCTTACGGTGACGCTTGTGCAAAAGAGGAATACGGTAAATACTTGGAGTTTTATAAAACAAAGTATCTTGAGGGCAAGGTGTTTACTTGGTACACCTCAAAATCGAGAGAGTTAATAGATAGCTTGAAATCAAAGGGAATAAGAGTTGCCTTGGCAACTAACCCTGTTTTCCCAAGTGTGGCAACTGAGGGGAGAATGAGCTGGGTTGACTTAAAGCCTTGCGACTTTGAGCTTGTCACCACCTGTGACAACACAGGCTACAGTAAGCCAAACCCCAAATACTACCTCGATATAGCGGAAAAAATGGGCGTTGACCCCTGTGAATGCTTAATGGTTGGCAATGACGTGGAGGACGATATGCCTGCTGCCACGGTAGGCATGGATGTTTTCCTCTTAACCGATTGCTTGATAAACAAAAAGGAAAAGGACATAAGCGCCTTTCCTCACGGAGACTTTGATAAGTTAATTGAATACATAAACAAAAAGTGCCTTCCATAAGAGGGCACTTTTTATTGTATAATGAAAACCACGCGACTGGTGGTTAACTAGTCGTTTTGAGATAGGGGAGCTTTAACTGTATTTTTTGGGGACACGCCAAAGCGCTTTTTGTAGAGGCGGTAAAATGCGGAATAATCGCGGAAGCCACATTCAACGCTCGCCTCCTGTACTCCCATACCTGTTTTTAGCTTTTCGTGGAAAAGAATCAACCGCTTGGACAAAATATATTCGTAAACCGATGTACCGCTTAGCCTTTTGAATATGCGGGAAAGCTGTGAGGGACTAAGATGCACAAAGGAGGCAATTTCCTCAACGGACAAATCCTTTGTCAAATTTTCGTTAACAAAGGCAATAATACCGCCCTCATCCGTGTCCTTGTTGCTTTTCTTTAAAAAAGCAACGTTAATGGCGGACAAAAGAGAGGAAAGATTAGATAAAACCGCGCTTTTGTGAGAGATTACCTTTGCCTCATTTTCTAACTTTTCAAAAAAGGAAATTGGGGTCAAATTTTGAAAATCCTTGGGGGAGTATCTGTTTTTTTGACCAAGCTCCCTTTGTAAAAGGGGAGACAAGAGAGTATTGTCAAACCCGTTTTTGAGCAAAAAATCACTTGTGAAATTTATAACGTAACGCTCGTATTCCGCCGAGCTGTTTACAATCAATTTATGGCTTTCACTTGACCTCATCATAAGCAGAGTGCCCGGGTATAGCTTGTATCTGCGACCCTCCACAATGTAGCCAACATCCCCCTTGACAAGACAAAAAAGCTCGTGATTGTCGTGAATGTGCAAGGGAAAATAGTTGTCCTGTGGCTCCATATCACAGGAGTGAGAAAAGGAAAAACCGTCCCCCTCAAAATGCTCAATAATCGCCATAAATGTGCCTCCGTCTTGATTGATAATTAATTCTAACATAATATGCAACAAAATACAATATGTTATGCGTAAAAAAACAATTTTATTGTATTTTAATATATTGTATAATATAATTAAAGATTATATATTAGGAGGACTTACAATGAAATTAACCTTCCGTTGGTATGGGGATGCCGACCCTGTTACCCTTGATAAAATAAGGCAAATTCCAAAAATGAGCGGTATTGTTTCCGCCATTTATAATGTGGCGCCCGGTGGCGTTTGGGATGAAAAGGATATTTTGGCGCTTAAAAAGAAAGCAAATGACAACGGTCTTGAATTTGAGGTTGTTGAAAGCGTACCTGTGCCTGAGGAAATTAAATACGGTGGCGAGAATGCACCGCAGCTTATAGAAAATTACTGTGAAAATGTAAGACGCTTGGGTAAAGCTGGCGTTAAGTGCATTTGCTACAACTTTATGCCTGTGTTTGACTGGCTCAGGAGCGAGCTTGAGCATCAAAACAAGGACGGCTCAAATTCCTTGGCTTATAACGAGGAAACTGTGCTTAGTATGAATCCCTTGACAAGCTCTTTGTCATTGCCCGGCTGGGACGAAAGCTATGATAAGGATGAATTAAAGGGACTTATTGAAAAGTATAAGGCTATTGGCGAGGACGGTCTTTGGAAAAATATTGAGGTGTTTTTAAAGGCGGTTATTCCTGTTGCTGAGGAGGCTGGGGTTAATATGGCAATCCATCCCGATGACCCACCGTGGGGTATCTTTGGCTTGCCGCGAATTATTACAGACGAAAAGAACATAGACAGGTTTTTAAATATTGTTCCGTCAAAAAACAACGGTCTTACCTTCTGCACAGGCTCTCTTGGTGCGTCCGTTGACAACAATCTTGTTGAAATGGCTAAGAAATACGCATCCCGTGTTCATTTCTTGCACCTACGCAACATCTTAATTACAGGTGAGCGTGAGTTCCACGAGGTTGGTCATCCGACGGAGTGCGGCTCTATTGATATGTACGGTATTGCCCGCGCTCTTTGTGAAAACGGCTTTGACGGTTACGTCCGTCCCGACCACGGTAGGATGATTTGGGGGGAGAGTGGCAGATATGGCTACGGCTTGTTTGACAGAGCCCTGGGTGCTACCTACATAGCAGGTCTTTTTGAAGGAATTGAAAAAACCTTGGGAGAAAAATAATGGACGCACTAAAAAGAAAAATCCCCGATTTTTTTGTGAATCAGGGCAAGAAAATAACTAACCTAAAGGATTGGGAAAATTACAGGGAGCCTCTTAAAAATTTGATTTTGACTGAGGAATACGGTCTTCTTCCCGAAAAAATTGAGCCGAGCATTAAAATTGAGCCTGACTATGTTGACTTTGCAGGCAAGGCGGTATGGGAAAGAGTATATTTTACCTTTGAGAAAAACGGTAAGAGCCACACCGTAGTTACCCATTTGATTTTGCCAAAGGGTAAAACAAACGTGCCTGTGTTTTTGAGCTTGAATTTTCAAAGGGAGGTGCCTAACAAGTACCTGCCTGTTGAGGAAATAATCGACACGGGCTTTGGCGTTTTTGCATTCTGCTACGAGGAGGTCACAAGTGACAACGGTGACTTTACAAACGGTCTTTGCGGCTTGCTTGAAAAGGACGGCAAGTGTGAGTTCGGTAAAATAAGCTTGTGGGCATATTTTGCCTCCATATGTATGGACTACCTCATAACAAGGGATGAGGTTGACAAGGATAACGTAGCGATTATAGGTCACTCCCGACTTGGTAAAACCGCGCTTTTATGCTCCGCCCTTGACGAAAGGTTTAAGCTAACCTGTGTTAATAATAGCGGTTGCTGTGGCGTTGCTGTTTCTCGCGGTAAAACGGAAAAGAACGAAACTATTGAAAAAATTATGGAGGTTTTCCCCTTCTGGTTCTGCGATAATTTCAAAAAGTATGTAAACAATGAGGACGCATTGCCCTTTGACCAGCATATGCTTGTTTCCTTGGTTGCCCCCCGACACATAGTGGTTGGCGGCGCTAAGGAGGACTATTGGGCGGACAACGAGGGTCAGCATTTGTCCTGCGCTATGGCTGTACCTGTATGGGAAATGTACGAAAAGGGAAGTGCGAACAAAAGGGTGTCCTATTACGAAAGAGAAGGCACACACTTTTTGTCCCGTACAGACTGGATAATTTATATGCAAGCATTTAAGGAGATAATGAAAAATGAAATTCAAAAATAAGGTTGCGGTAATTACAGGCGCAGGCGGTGTTTTATGCTCCGCCTTTGCGGAAAATTTGGCTCGTCAGGGCTGTGCGGTTGCACTACTTGACATAAATGAGCAAGCGGTTAAGGAGGTTGCCGAAAATATAAAAAAACAGGGGGGAGTGGCTGGATTTTACCCCTGTGACGTATTAAATAAGGCGAGCGTTGAGGAAGCGCACCAAAAAATCTTAGCGGATTTTGGCAAGTGCGATATTCTTATAAACGGTGCAGGCGGCAACAACCCAAGATGCACCACCGCCCACGAATATTATGAGGTGGGGGACGAGACAAGGACGGACATTAAAACCTTCTTTAACCTTGACAAGTGTGATTTCGACTTTGTGTTCAGCCTTAATTTGATGGGTACGCTCATACCCACACAGGTCTTTTCCGTTGATATGCTTGGGGGGAACGGTTGCATTGTAAATATCTCTTCAATGAACGCCTTCACCCCACTTACAAAAATCCCTGCGTACAGCTCGGCAAAAGCGGCTGTTTCCAACTTTACACAGTGGCTAAGCGTTCACTTTGCAAATACGGGTATCAGAGTTAACGCAATCGCTCCCGGATTTTTTGTGACAAAGCAGAACAAGGACTTGCTCTTTAACGCTGACGGTACCCCTACACCAAGAACAGACAAAATTTTGCGCGCAACCCCAATGGGTCGCTTTGGCAAGCCCGAGGAGCTTTTTGGAGCTATGGATTTCCTTTGCGACAATGAGGCAAGCGGCTTTGTAACAGGTATTGTAATTCCCGTTGACGGCGGTTTTTCTGCATATTCAGGAGTATAAACGAATTTGTAGGGGCGAGCATTGCTCGTCCGATAGTAAACAGAAAGGGACTAAATAAATGAAATTAAGTGCATTTGCAGATGAAGCAAGCGTAGATTTGTTAGGTCAAATCGAGGCTCTAAAGAGAAATAACATTCCATACCTTGAAATTCGCGGTGTGGACGGTGAAAATATCAAGGCTATTTCACCTGCAAAAATTAAAGAAATCCGCGCTCGCCTTGACGAAAGCGGTATAAAGGTTTGGTCAATCGGATCACCTATGGGCAAGGACAAGGTTGATAATGAATTTGACAAGCAGATAGATGATTTTAAGCGTATGTGCGAATATACACAAATGCTTGGCGCTGAGCATATTAGAATGTTTAGCTTCCACTCCAAGGATGAGGGTGCGGTGCTTGACCGCTTAGGCAGATTTTGTGACGTGGCTCCGAAAAACATAATTATGTGCCACGAAAATGAAAAGGGTATTTTCGGTGACGATATTGCAAGCTGTGTAAAAATCCACAAAACCTTCCCACAGATAAAGGCGGTTTTCGACCCTGCCAACTTTGTACAGTGCGAGGTTGATACTTGGGCGGCTTGGGAAGCGCTTTCACCTTATGTTGAATACCTACATATAAAGGATGCCTTGAAGGACAAGCGTGTTGTCCCTGCAGGCAGGGGCATTGGAAATGTTGAAAAAATTATTGACGCTTATGCGCGTCAAGGTGGAACGGTTGTGACCCTTGAGCCTCACTTGATGGAGTTTTACGGTCTTTCCGACCTTGAAAACGGTGAGAGTGTAAGCAACATCCCCGTGTTTAGCGACACAAACGAAGCCTTTGATGCAGGCGCAAACGCCTTAAAGGTAATTCTTGATAAATTAGGATTGGAGTATTGATATGAAATTAGGCGCGCAGTTTTATACATTAAGAGATAATTGCCAAACTCTTGAGGGGCTTTCCGAGTCCTTAAAAAAGGTGGCAGATATCGGTTACACCACCGTTCAGCTCTCGGGCGTTTGCTCCTACGAGCCTGAATGGATGAGGGATGAGCTTAAAAAGAACGGTCTTGAATGTGTGCTGACCCACTGGAAGGCAGACGAGATTTTAGAGGGCCCTGTGTCTGTAATTAATAAGCACAGAATTTTTGGATGTAACAATATCGGTCTTGGCTGTATGCCCGGTGGATGGGCAACGGAGGAGATGACCCACGATTTTATAAAGAACTTTAAGGAACCCGCAAAAATCATTTCACAAAATGGTGCAAAGCTATTTTTCCACAACCATCACTGCGAGTTTATCAGATGCGCTGATGGGGAAATGATTTTTGACAAAATCATAAATGCCTTTGACAAGGATGAGCTTAATTTCACTCTTGACACCTATTGGGTGCAAATGGGTGGCGGTAACCCTTGCGAATGGCTTGAAAAGCTTGAGGGCAGGGTTGAGTGTATTCACCTAAAGGACCTTGAAATGGTTGGTATGGAGCAGAGAATGGCGCCAATCGGACAGGGCAGCTTGAACTTCCCTAAAATTATTGAGTCGGCAAAGAAAGCAGGAACAAAATACGCCCTTGTTGAGCAGGACAACTGCTACGGACGTGACCCCTTTGAATGCTTGAAGCAAAGCTATGAATATTTAAAATCACTTGGACTTAAATGAGGTGCAATATGGAAAAGATTAGACTTGGAATACTCGGTATGGGTAACATCGGTAACGTTCACGCAAACAATATTTTAGGTGGCAAATGCCCTGAAATTGAGCTTAGCGCGGCTTGTGATTTGAAGCCTGAAAAATTGGCGGAGCTAAAGGAAAAAAGCCCTAATACCGTTATGTTTGACGATGCGGAAAAAATGATGGACAGTGGTCTTATTGACTCGGTTTTGGTAGCTGTACCCCACTATGACCACCCGAAATTTGCAATTATGGCAATGAAAAAGGGCTTGCACGTTATGATTGAAAAGCCTGCAGGCGTGTACACAAAGCAGGTTTTGGAAATGAACGAGATTGCAAAGACCTGTAACGTAAAGTTTGCTCTTATGATGAACCAACGTACCAACTGTATCTACCGTAAAATGCGTGAGATTGTAAAGAGCGGAAAGATGGGTGCTATCAAGCGTACAAGCTGGATTATAACTAACTGGTACAGACCCCAAGCGTACTATGATTCAGGTGACTGGCGCGCTACCTGGAGTGGCGAGGGCGGTGGAGTGCTTCTCAACCAATGCCCACACAACCTTGACCTTTGGCAGTGGATTTGCGGTATGCCTGTAAAGGTTGAGGCAAAGCTCCATTACGGTAAGTGGCACAACATCGAGGTTGAGGACGATGTTACCGCATACGTTGAATATGAAAACGGTGCAACAGGTACATTTATCACTACAACAGGCGATATCCCCGGTACCAACCGCTTTGAAATCACTCTTGAACACGGTAAGCTCATAGCCGAGGGCGAAAAGCTTATGATGTGGAGAAGTGAGATTAGTGAGCCTGAATTTTCACGCACGAACGAGGTTGCCTTTGCATGGCCTGAAATTGTGGAGAGCGAGGTTGAAACTGACGGTAAGAACGAGCAGCACTTTGGCGTGCTTAATGCCTTTGCCGCTTCTATTTTGAGAAACGAGCCACTTATAGCTGAGGGTTACGAGGGCATTAACGGACTTACAATTTCAAACGCAATGCACTTGTCCTCTTGGCTTGGCAAGGAAATTGAGATTGCAAGCTTTGACCACGAAAAGTTCTATGAGCTTTTGATGGAAAGAGTGAAGACCTCAAGGAGAAGAACAGAGGTAAAAGAGGTTAAGGTAGATATGAGCGCATCCTTTGGAAAGGAGAAAAAAGATGAGGACCTTTATCTTAGGAACGGACTGGGGCGAGGACTCTGATGACTGCGTTGCAGTAAGAATCCTTGCGCGCGCCCACAAAAAGGGCGAAATTAAAATGGCGGCAATGGGTATAAACACCTTGACCGAGTATTCTGCGCCTTCTCTTTATAGGTTTTTGGAAAAGGAAGGTGTTTCTATTCCTGTGGGCGTTGATAAGGGATGTCAGCAGGAATTAAGAAAGGTGACCTATCAAAAGAGATTGGCTGCCGAAACCGACAAAACCAATGAGGATTTTGAGGATGCGGTACGCTTATATAGACGTGCGATTGCAGAGTGCGACGGGGAGGTTGAAATTCTTGAGGTTGGCTTTTTGCAGGTTATTACAGGCGCTTTAATGAGTCAGCCTGACGATATTTCACCAAAAAGCGGAATGGAATTGTTCCGTGAAAAGGTAAAGAAAATTTGGATTATGGGCGGTAAATGGCATCTTGTTGGAGGAGCTGAATATAATCTTTCCGAATTTCCCTTTGCCCGCGACGCTTCCCACGCCTTTGTTGCAAATTGCCCTGTTCCAATCACGTTTTTGGGTTGGGAGGTTGGTAGCTGTGTGGTTACAGGAAGTAAGCTCCCAAAGGACGACTTTTTGCACATAGCTCTTGATGACCACGGCTCAGGCTTGGGTCGTGAAAGCTGGGATCCAATGCTTGCGGTTTTGGCTCTTACAGGCGACAACGAAAAAGCAGGCTATAAAACAGTAAAAGGTATCGCCACCATTGACGAAATGGGCAGAAACTATTTTGAGGAAAACGAAAACGGACAACACGAGTATGTGGTAAAGGCGCAGCCTGACGAGTTTTATATTAATATAATTGATAATCTAATAGCGTAAGCAAAAAGCATCTTAACACGGCTCCGTGTTAAGATGCTTTTATTTATGCTTTTCTATGAGAACTTTGATATCCTTCAATAGGCAAACGTCCTCTGAGGAAATACCTTCATATTCTTCCAAGCCTAACAAGTACCGTGGGTCAAGGCGCAAAATTTGGCAAATGCGCTTTAGCTGTTCTAAGCTTGGCTCTTGAATGTCACGTTCAATTTTTGAATAATTGGACTGATTCATAGGTATAAGCTTTGCCATATCTCTTTGCGATAAGTCCATATCTTCTCTTGCGTTTCGTATTTTTACACCAACGTTCATAAGTAAGTCCTCCTTTAAACTCATTATAGCATTTTTAACTAAAACTGTTGACTTTGAGTTAAAATTATGTTAATATATAGAATAGAGTTGAAATTTAACTCAAAATTTGTGATTATAAGGAGAAATGTAAATGAAAAAGAACCTTTTATTAGCGCTTTCCTTGGTTGCAATAATGACCGTATTGCTTGCAATCTCAGTAAGTGCTGCCGAGCCCGTGGAAATATGGGATATTTCCGCAACGGAAGAAGATAGCGTTACTGCATACCTTTATGCTGACCCGGAAAACGAGGGTATGTACACCCTTACCATTAGCGGAACAGGCGATATGGAGGATTGGAGCACCGATGCTCCTTGGTGTTCCTGCAGTCCGGAAATTGCATCCGTGTTAATTGAAGACGGTGTAACAAGGATAGGTGAGCATGCGTTCGAAAATTGCACAAATCTAACGAGTATAGAAATACCGAACAGTGTAACAAGCATAGGCGGAGGTGCGTTCTATGAATGCACAAGCCTAATAAGTATAGTAATACCAAGCAGCATAACAAGCATAATTGTAGGTACGTTCGAGGGTTGTCAAAGTCTTACCATATATTTTGAGGTGCAAGAGCCATTACCGTTATGGTGGTGGATTGTAACTTTAGATTGCCCTGTTGTATGGGACTGCAATAACAATGAAGTTGCAGAAGATGGCTATATTTATACAGTAATTGACGGTTTAAGATACGGCATAAAGGATAACGTAGCAGCTATTGTTATACAACCGAGCAATATTAAAGAAGATATAGTTATTCCCGCAAGCATAAGCTATAAGGGAGTGAACTATCCTGTAACAAGCATAGGCAAAAATGCGTTTTGTCATTGCGCAAGTCTAACGAGTATAGAAATACCGAGTAGTGTAACGAGCATAGGTGATTTTGCATTCGAGTGTTGCTACGGTCTGACAAGCGTGGTAATACCCGACAGTGTAACAAGCATAGGCAATTGGGCGTTCGACCATTGCACGAGCTTGACAAGTGTGGAAATACCGAGCAGTGTAACAAGCATAGGGGATGGTGCGTTCGTTTATTGCAAAAGCTTGACAAGTGTAACAATACCTAATAGTGTCACAAGCATAGGTAATTCTGCGTTCTTTTATTGCATAATTCTGACAAT
>JAZSGX010000024.1:0-9805 GCA_045532975.1 Eubacteriales bacterium
TGTCAACTTGATTACCTTATAAGTTGAAGAAGCTGAAACGTTAGCGTTAATTTCGCTCCAGTTTGCTGCGAAGAATACAGAGTAGCCGAGGTTTGTGGAAACCTTACCACCTTCAACGTCAGGAACTGCAACTGTACCACAGTTGGAGCAGCCGCCGATGCGCCAGTCGTATGCGTCAACAGGGTGATCGCACGCAACTGGATCTGCTGTTTCCTCAGCAAAGATTGAAAGTGACATAACGAGTGTCAATGCAACCAATGCAAGAGCAAACAACAAAATTCTTTTTGCGTTTTTCATTTGTTTTTCTCCTTTTAAAATTTTTTATTGTTGTAATTTTCACAACGATAGGTTATCAACCCACAGCGTACCTCTTGCAGGCTCACGGGCGCGCAAAGGGCTAACGTACCTATAATTAACTCATAAAGTAGTACTTCTAAATTAGTACATTATGAAGATTACGAGGTAATTATAACACATCAATCCATAATTTTCAAGTATATATATAATAATTTTTTATACAAGCGTGCTTCAGCATTGGACGAAAAATCTTAAAAAATGACAATAAGCCTTAGTATTTATTGAACTTATAGTTCCTTAGCTTAATTAAAAATTAATTAAAAAAATTTAGTTTGGTATTGATATGTTTAAGTAGAATATGTATAATTAAGTTAAGAAAACGTATTTTGCGGTACAGTTTTAGCCTCCACCGTAAATGCAAAATGCAAAATTGACAATCCCCCCGTCGGCAATGATGACACCCCCCTTGCTCCAAAGGGGGCAGAGGGATGCAAAATTAATTTACATTGTAGGGTGGGGGCTTGCTCCCACCGTATAAATGCAAAATGCAAAATTGACGCAACGTGTCATCCTGAGAGAAGCGAAGGATCTTCTTTGATACGAAGAAATTTAATTGGTGCAAACCGTTAAAGGATTCTTTGGTGCCCTCAGAATGACAAAGGGAAATGATGTTGAAATTGACAATCCCTCCACCGCTCAAGAGAACCCAAGCCTACTAAAGAGCGGCTTGAGGACCCCTGCGGTCCCCCTCCCTTACTCTAAGGGAGGCAGAGGGAATGCAAAATTGGTTTATCTTACTTTTATGGAAAGACGATAATGAACATAGCAGAGCAACAAACAAAGGAGGAATTTATGCTTACAGGAAAAAAGCTTTCAATACTTGGGGACAGTGTTTCTACATACAAGGGTGTATCAAACGACGGTCAAGCCAACGCAACGATTATATATAATCACGTTTACTACGATGACCCGTTCCCACTTGAGAAAACCTATTGGTATTTGGTTATGAAGGAATTTGGTATGGAGCTTTGCGTTAACAATTCCTGGTCGGGAGGTAATTTAAGCGGACAGCATATCCCTGCCGCAGGGGTTAACCGAGCAAATTATCTTTCAAGGGACGATGGTGCAGAGCCTGACTTTATAATTGTATTTATGGGCTTGAACGATTTGGGGCGTAACGTACCCATTGACATTTTTAGCGCGGATTATGAAAAAACACTCTTGACAATAAAGGAAAAGCACCCAAATGCTAAGGTGTGTTGTATAAATATGCCTGACAGAGACCCTTATTTTAAAGAGCGCACAATAATTTTTAATGATGCAATCAGCAAGGCGGTTGAAACGGCTGGGGAAAATTTCTTTATTGCCGACTTTTTTAACAGCAGAATGAATAATGATGATTTTTACAACAATACAGTAGATGGCTTGCACCCCGACGAGGACGGAATGAGAATGATTGCAGAGGTAGTGAGCCAAGCCATTAAGGAAAATATAAAGTAAGGGGGAGTAAATATGGAAAAATATGCTTGGAAGGGAAAAATTGT
Organism: Eubacteriales bacterium; assembly: GCA_045532975.1. Classification (GTDB taxonomy): domain Bacteria; phylum Bacillota; class Clostridia; order Oscillospirales; family CAG-272; genus RGIG2000. Next base: position 1,842 of record JAZSGX010000024.1, read on the forward strand.
TGAGGGTGCTTTAGACGAGTACATAAGACGCCACGATGCCATATGGGACGAAATGAAAGAGGTTTTGACAGAGGCAGGCATTGTAAACTACACAATATGGAACGTGGGTAACGAGCTTTTTGGCTACTATGAGTGCGAAAAGGGAATCGAATATGCCACAAGGGTGCAAAGAGAAAGCCCTGTGGTTGACAAATGGAATGAGTATATGAATGACATCCTTATAATGGAGCTTGACCCAAAAACAGGGGCACAGCCACAGCTAACAAAGGTGTTTTCATTCAAATAATTAGAGGGGTTTTGAGTTTGAAACTCCTTCAGTCAGCTTCGCTGACAGCTCCCTCAAAGAGGGAGCCTAAAAGTATAAATGATGTTATCACTTAATGTTATAAATTCCTTGTTTGGCTCCTTCCGAGAGGGAACTGACTGAGGGAGTGAGATTTTAGGAGGAAACGCAATGCTTGAAAATAACAAGCTTATAAAACGGCTAAAATCAATAAACTACAAAAACAGTCTTGTTTATTTTTTGGTCGTGCAGGTTGTAGTGCTGGTGTGCTCGTTCTTTTTACTGATGCCGTTAGTACCGCTTATGAGATTTATTATCGCTGAAGAAGGGCTTTTGCGGGATTTTGCAGAGAGCATAATTTTGATTTTGGTTGAGCTTTTGCTGAAATTTATAATCTTCTTTTCGTTTTTTAGAAATAGCAGAAATTTGACGTTCAAAAGCATTTCTTTAGATTACGGCGTTACAGTGCTGTTAAGACTTGTCTTTTCCTTGGTTACGGTTTTTGCAACTTGGTCGGCAGGTATAGGAATATGCACTCTTGGCTCTAATCTGGGAAGGGTTATGATTGACGAGAACATAAAAACTATGAGAGATGTTCCCACATGGCTATATGTTGTAGTTTTTATACTGTTTGAGGCGCTTGTTTACCTGATGGCGTTTTTAGCGTATAAGCTGGTCAAAAGGCAAAGAGAAAAGACGAGACAAGAATTGATTAACAATAGGGAAGAAAAATGAAGGTAATTGACTTAACTCATACAATAAACGAGAATATGCCTGTATATCCGGGGACGGAGCGCCCACGGTTGACGGTGGCAAATACCTACGAAAAGGATTTGTTTAAGGAAACGCTGATTACTATGTTTAGCCACACAGGTACCCACATAGACCCGCCTGCACATATTATTGAAGGGGCGGCTACGCTTGACAGCTTTGAGGTAGCGCAATTTGTGGGCAAGGCTTTGGTTATTGACTGCCGAGAGGTTGAAAACGGAGAAATAACAAGGGAGCTGATTGAAAGCCACAAGGGTGCTGACGGGGTGGATTTTTTACTGTTTAACACAGGCTGGGACAAAAAATGGGGAACTGACGAATATTTTATAGGCTTCCCCTGCTTGACTATGGAAGCGGTGCATTACGTCATAAAAGGGGAGTACAAGGGCATAGGCTTTGACACAATTAGCCTTGACCCTGTGGATGAATTAACCCGTCACAGGTACCTGTTTTATGAAAACTCAATTATCAATATTGAAAATTTGAAGGACCTTGACAGGTGCGGAAAAGAGCCATTTACCCTTGCCTGCTTGCCTATAAAAACGAGGGATTCCGACGGTGCGCCCTGCCGCGCTATTGCTATATTGGGGGATAACATATGAAGAACGTATTATTAATAGGGGACTCCATAAGATTTGGTGCAACGAGCAATCCCGAGTATAAAACAGCAGACAGCCCCGGCTACGGTGTTTACGTCGCTGAATTGCTAAAGGGCAAGGCAAATGTTTATGCACCTGACGATAACTGCCGCTTTGCGCAATATACCCTGCGGTATCTTTACGATTGGGCAAAGGACATAGAGTGCGAAAAAATAGACGTTGTACACTGGAATAACGGTCTTTGGGATGCGCTGCGCATAAACGGGGATGAGCCTCTTACCCCCGTGGACGTGTATGAATTAATGCTGGGACGTGTCTGTAAAATGATAAAAAAGATATTTCCAAATGCAAAAATTATCTTTGCGTTGTCAACTGCGGTTGTGGAGGAATGGGCGCGCCCCGACTTTATGCGCTTTAACTCCGATATTGAAAAATACAATGAGGCGGCAAAAAGAGTGCTGGAGAAAATGGGCGTTACTATAAACGACCTTTATACCGTAAGCGCCGCCTTTGATAATAGCCTGCACGCAGACTTTGTCCACTTTAACGAGGAAGGCTCAAAAATCCTTGCTGATGCTGTAATTGAAAAAATATTATCTGTATAAAAATAGCACCGCCTAACTGTTGTGATATTCTCACGGTTAGGCGGTGCTATTTTTTTGAAAAAGTTTACTGTATTTCTTGCTCTAATTTTAAAAAATCTTCTGTGTTGAAAAAGTCAATTAAAGAAATTCCAAAACCATCGCAAAGCATTTTGATTGTTACGATTCCGGGATTTTTACTTTTTCCATAAAGGATGTTTTTTATTGTAGATGGCGCAACTGCCGACTCTGTTGCCAGTTTATGGATTGACATTTTTTTAGCCTCGCAAAGCATCAAAAGCCTATTTTTAACCGTTGTGTAAGTGTCCATAAATTGATCTCCTAAATATATTTATAGGCTAATTATAGACTTTTAGTATTGACAAAGTGGGCTATATATGATACAATTGGGCTATAAATAGACTTAAGGAGGGCGAATGACAAGATATATTTACAACACAAAAACTCACGTTTTGCATATTGAGGGCTATTGCCCTAATGCCAATGCTTCAAAAATAACGAGTATAAAAATATTCTCAATCGAGGATGAGGCGTTGGCATATGACGGACGTGCAGTTGGATTGTGCAAAAAATGTCAACGGAAGCGCGAAAAGATGCTTCTGAAAACGAGCAACATCAAAACCGTTTCTGTTTAGTAAAAAACACCCAATGAAAAAGAAAAGAGGAAAATATGAGTTATTATGATGATTTGATGAAAAAAGTGAGAGAAAAAAATACGAGTTATTATGATGATTTGAAGAAAAAAATAAGAGAGAATAGTATTCCAAAATGTATTTACTGCCGTCGCCCATTAAGCAGTTCTTTGGATGATTTTCAAAAGTGGATTTGTTATGACTGTCAAAAAATTCCAAGATGTCCCAAATGTGGTTCAACTAGCATTCAAATTGTGAATAAAAAATGGGGTCTGATTATGGGATTTGCTACAAATAAAACAAAGAGGGTATGCGCTAATTGTGGTAAAGAATTTTAAAAAGTTAAAACGCATAAAACAGTAAGATTAAAAAATATGTATAATGATTTTGAGAGGGAAAGATGGATAAACTTTTTATATGTGGAATAGTTTTCACCTCAGTATTTTCGGTTCTTATCGGAATGACTGTGGTGTTAATAAAGAAAAAGGAAATCAGTTTTAAAGCGGGAGTTATTTTGTCTTGCATACTTGCAATAGTTGGACCGATCTTGCTTTTAATTTCGGGTGTGCAAGAGATCAGTTTTGATGATTGCGTAGAAACCGAGTGTCAAAGAATAGTTGAAAAATTTGAAAATCCATTTAAAGAAAGCGAATTGAAAAGTATAGAGTTTTATATCAATGAGTCAAATATGATTAATTCAGACAGATGTAAGGTGAATATTACTTGGAAATTTACGGCAGACCATTATGGAAAAAATTTCGGATGGTCAATGATGCAATCATCGCTTAAAGATTACATAGAGGATAATTTCACACATAATATAAACGGAGTTGTTTATTCTGTGGGAGACGTACGTCATACGGTACTAATTAATGGTAAAGATTATTTAAAAGAAAACGATAAACCATGTGCAGAAAGTGGTTGTACAAGAAATAGGGAAATAAGTGGAGATACGATATATTGTTGGTACCATTCTAATAAATGTATGGGTTGTGGATGCTACATTGATAAAGATGCACTTTTCTGCTTGTCTTGTATAGCGGATGCATTAAATTGATACATTTTGAAAGAAAGCATAACATTGATAAAAAAATAATATTGAAAATTTTAAACGTTTCTTGTTTTTGTCGAAAATGCCGGTCTTTTTGTTAATCAAGCAGAAGACTTGTGAGTAAAAAAATGCTCTGTGTGGCTTCAACTCCACGCAGAGCATTTTTCTATTTGATTGTTGCTTTTTTGTTGTATACCTCGAACATAATTATCATAAGCACAGTTAAGACGCCTATGAAGACAGGGAACAGAGCAACGCTGACGTAATTGGCAAAAATGCCGAAAAGTGACGGCATTAGGCAAGTGCCTGTGTAGGCGGCTGCCATTTGCACACCGATTAGCGCTTGGGATTTGTCCGCACCGAAGCGTGCAGGGGTTGAGTGAATAATACAGGGGTAAATGGGCGCACTGCCTATACCGAAGGTGATAAGTCCTGCTAAGGTAAATCCGTTTGGCAACGGTAAAAGCATTAAAGCTAAGCCGACAACCATAATACCCTCGCCCAAGCGTGTTAATTGCGTATCGTTTAGCTTGATAGAGATAAAGCCGCAAATGGCTCTGCCAACGGTGATGCCGAGTACGTAGAGGCTACCCCAAAGTGCCGCTGTGTCGGCATCAATGCCCTTTTCAAGATTTATATAGGTGCTTGCCCATAGGGTGGCAATTACCTCTAAGGCACAATAGCTGAAAAATGTTATCATGACCGCTTTTGCGCCCTTTAATGAAACGATTTCCTTAAGGCTGAGAGGCTTAGCTAAGACTTCCTTTGATGTGTCCGTTGATTCCGTGGGAGCCTTTTTCCAAATTGGCAGAGAAATAAAGAGAATAGCGGCAATTACAATTTGAATAACAGATACGATTATGTAGCCGCTACTCCACTCAAGACCGCCTGTGAGCACGCTACCCATAATAAATGGGCCAAGTGCCGCGCCAAGACCCCACATACAGTGCAGCCAGTTCATATGTCTTGATGAAAAATGGACGGAAACGTAGTTGTTAAGGGCGGCATCCACACTGCCTGCGCCTAATCCGTAAGGGATTGCAATGACGCAAAGCATCCAAAATTCCGTAGAAAAGGCAAAGCCCAAAAGGGAAAGCGCTGTTACAAGAGCGCTGATGGCTGTTGTCTTGGAGGCTCCCAGCTTTCGTGTGACTCTGTCACTTGCAAGGCTTGAAATAATAGTGCCGAAAGCAATAATTGCGGAAACAATGCCTGCAAAGGAAACGGGTACGTCAAAATCTACAAACATAGAGGGCCAGGCGGAGCCGAGCATAGAGTCGGGCAAGCCGAGGCTTATAAATGCTAAATATACAACTGCTAAAAGTAATGTTACCATGTGTACTCCTTAAATGCTAATTTCATCACCGCAAGCAAGATAATTCAAGTCTTGCATACTGTTTTTCATAAATTCAAGCTGCTCCTTGCCTGTACAGTGGCAGGTGTAATATTTTGCCTTGTAGCTGTTTAAACTCTTTGCGTATCTTTCAAGGGTGCTATCACAGGGGAGCTTGGAAAAATGGAAGCCGCCTATCAGATGGGTAGGCTTAACCCATTCCATAATGTTAATTATGCCCTTGTGGGAGCAACCGCTTAGCAAAATACGGTTGTTGTTTTCCTCGATTAACAGGTATTGCTCGTGGTTATAGTCCTCGGGCAAGGAGACCCCATTTTCGATTTTTGTGTGACCGCAGTGGTTGATTTGCGTGACGGTGTTTAACGTGTTACAGTTAAAAACGGTCAACCCTGTGTCGATTTTTAGTGTGTTTTCAAGGGGGATGATGCGAGGGCTGTCCTTTAACGAGGTATCAAGCCCTATGTACTCGCCCTTGGCGTTATAGTGTGGCTCAAAGGCGTGGGTATTTATGTAAATTGGTGCGTGGCGGTTTATCTCTAAAAATGCTTTCATACCGCCGCCGTGGTCATTGTGACCGTGGGAAAGCACTGCAAAATCAACCTCTGCCAAGTCAACGCCAAGCTTTTCGGCATTTTTGCAAAAAAGCTCCGATGCGCCAAAGTCAAAAAGGATTTTTTTGCCCAATGCTTCTATATATAAGGACAAGCCGTGCTCAACGCCTAAGTCCTTGTTAGTTGTATTTTCTAAAAGAGATATTATTTTCATAGCTCACCTGTGGACATACAAATTAAAATATGATACAATAGGATTATACCACCTTAAAAGGAGTCTGTCAATGAATAATTTATATGAAAAATACGGATTAAAGCCTTGCGGAGCGACACCTAATGAAAGGCAAATGGAATGGTACGGACGAAAAAGGACTATATTTTTCCATTTTGGAATGAACACGTTTACAGGACGCGAGTGGGGGGATGGCACAGAGGACCCCTCAACCTTTAACCCAAGTGAGCTATGTGTTGAACAATGGGTTAAGGCGATAAAGGAGGGCGGCTTTACAACTGCAATTTTAACCGCCAAGCATCACGACGGATTTTGCCTGTGGCAGACAAAATATACAGAGCACAGCGTGAAAAATTCCCCTTACAAGAACGGACAGGGTGATATTGTACGTGAGTTTGTAGATGCTTGTGAGAAACACGGTATAAAGGCGGGAATCTATCTTTCTCCTTGGGATAGACACGAAAAAACCTGGGGGAGTGTGGATTATAACGATTTTTACGTTGGTCAACTAACTGAGCTTTTGACGAATTATGGTAAGATTTGGGAGTGCTGGTGGGATGGTGCAGGAAGCACGGAGGCTGTGTACGATTGGGAAAGGTGGGCAACAACTGTGCGCACCTTGCAGCCGGATGCAGTTATATTTGGTTCCCTTGGTGCTACCCCTTGGGTTGACGTGCGTTGGGTTGGTAACGAAAAGGGAGTTGCGGGTAAGCCTTGCTATGCAACCATTGACCCCATTTCCTTGGTTGTGGAAACTACCTCGGAGCTAAATAGCGGTAAGCTTGGAGGCGAGCGTTTTATTCCTGCCGAGGTTGACGTTTCTATTCGTCCTGGCTGGTTTTACCATGCGGAGCAAGACGATATGGTGCGCTCACCTGAAAATTTGGTGGAGCTTTGGTTTACATCTATTGGAAGTAATGCGGGCTTGCTTTTGAATTTGCCACCTGACAGGCGCGGACTTATACACGAAAACGATGTGGAGTCTATAAAAAGATTTAACAGTATTTTGAACGAAACCCTGTCTCACAACCTTGCATATGATGCTCAGTTAAAGGGCGAGTGTTTATACGATTGCGCGGTTGAAAATCTGCTTTGTAAGGACAAATTCTATTTGCCAAAAGGAAATAGCTTTGTAGTTACGCTACCACAAAAGCGAGAAATAAACACTCTCATAATTAAAGAGGGAATTGAGCTTGGACACAAGGTGACAAAAATTACCGCCCGAGCATTGGTTGACGGTGAGTGGCACGTTCTTTTCACAAACGATATAATTGGTCATACCTTGGCACAGCGCTTTGACACTGTGATAACGGACAAGCTTGAAATTGAGCTTGAATACCTTGATACCCCTGTGTTAAATGGCTTTGGCTTGTATCGTTTTGAGGATAAGCTGATTGAAACGGTAAAGAGAAGTGGCAGAAATTTGGCAAATGGAGAGAGCGCGGTAATAGATTATAAGGAAAATGAAATCGACACAAACTTAGGCGGACTTTTCCCATTTAATTCTGTTAAGGTAACAGGAATAGGTGAAACAGGTTATAAATTTTACGTGTTCAATGGTACTGCCTTTGACTTGTGGCAGACAGGAAACAGCGTAAACGGACAGGCGGAAATTAAGCTTGATATTCCTGTGGATAATGCATACCGATTTAAAATTTCTTTTGAAAACCCAATTTCAAAGGATGCAAAATTAGAGGTAAAATTAATATGACAAAAACCGACCCACAGGGGTCGGTTTTTTGCCTATAATTTTGCACTTTGCATTTTGCATTTATACGGTGGGAGCAAGCCCCCACCCTCCAACGAACCATTTTCGTTTTGCCAAGCGGACGAGCGATGCTCTCCCCTGTGCGAGTACCATTATTCCGTAGGGGTCGACGTCCTCGACG
>JAZSGX010000124.1:0-4757 GCA_045532975.1 Eubacteriales bacterium
TCCAGAATGATATCTCTTTAAAAAATCAATTGTAATATTTCTTATGTAAGTATCCTTGTGAGCATCTACATAATAATATCGCTCTTTTCCCTTCTTTTCAGAATGAATAAAGCCTCTCTCTTCTAATCTTGAAAGAAATGAAATAAGTGTAGGAGCTTTCCAACCCTTTTGCTTTCCGACATTTTCCATAAGATAAGCTGTATTGACCGGTGAGACACTACAGTCCCAAAGTGCGACCATCACATCGAACTCTGCATCCGGCAACTTTCTTATATTGTCCATGTCTTGTTCCCTTTCTTTTTTGTGACGCTCCTATATTATACACTTGTCTAATATGTTTGTCAACAGAATTTGACAAAAAATTTTATAGAAAACCCGCCGTTTTTAAAAACGGCGGTGGGTGTGTTTGTTTTTTTTAGAAAAATTCATGAAAATTTTTTTAAAACAGTTGCTTGAATATCGTTAGGTGTACGAAGCTCGACAATCTCATCATCATCAATTTTAACGTTAAAGCAATATTCCACGTCCATAATTATATTGATAATATCAAGGGAATCAATATCAAGCTCAAGCAGATTTGTATCAGCAGTAATCGCTGCAATAGGCAACTCTGTGCGTGATGCTACAATTTCAATAATTTTTTCAATCATATTCTGCTCCTTCAAGAATTTTTATTAATTATACACTAATTTACCTATATTTTCAAGTAAAATAACAAATTTCATTGACAATAACCCAAATTTTTACTATAATTCATTAAAAGGTGGTGTTAATTAATGACTTTGCACGATTTAAAAAGAATGAACTCTGTTTGTATATACCGTGCGATATTAAATGGTAAAACTTCTATTGCGGCAATTTCTGCTCACACAGGCATTTGTAATCTTACTGTCGGTGAGCTTGCAAATGAATTGGTTTCTCGCAACATACTTGAAATGACAAAGCCACGCAGAAATATACGAGGAAAGCGAATTCACTATTTCAATGCTTCAAACAAGCATTTTTGTGTGCTAATTGATATGCAAAGCACATATTTTGTTACAATAGGAATTACTACTAACGGCTCTGTTGTTGAGAGATTTGACTATCCATTAAATTACGAAGGATACTCTAAGCAAGAGGTGTTTGATAAATTTATCATAAATCGGTTAAAGCAAAGTGAAAACTACAAATTTTGCTTGGGAATTTACTTAATAGGCGATATAAATAACGAGATTAATGTAGACAACGATATTATCAAGACAACAAAAGAAATGTTACTTGTCAATTCAATGGCTGACGAAACAAAATTAACACTATTTGAGATTAACGGAAAATATATAATGTCGCTGTATTCTCACATACATTTTCCAACCGTCGGTAAAAAAGCCTTGTTGAAGGCAATTTCCTTTGATGAAATATGTACACTTCAAGGCGACTTAAACTTAGAAACACTTAATGCTCTCGAAAGAATCACCCAATTAAAAATGCTGAGCTTTATATAAAAAATGCCTTAGTTCCTAATGGAGCTAAGGCATTTTTTATATATCGAATATGGAAATTTGGTCAGTCTTGGAAATATTATCAAACACATGGTTCTTTTCAAGGATGTCCATTACCGCCTTTGATAGCCTTGTTTTTTGCTGGAAGGCTTCAACAGAGGTAATTTCCTTGCTATCTCCTGCTTCCTTGATTTTAATGGCCGCGTTTTCGCCTATTCCCTCAATTGAAGAAAATGGAAGTCGAATTTTGCCGTTTTCAGGTAAAAATCTAAAGGAATCAGACTTCAATAAATCAACAGGTAAAAATTCAATGCCTCTTGCAAGACACTCATACGCAATTTGCAATGCAACAATTGTTTCCTTTTCCTTTTGAGTTGCATCATTACCTTTCTTTTCCACCTCGGATATGCGGTTTAGAATTCCTCGTTTACCATTTTCAACCATAGACGACTCAAAACCGCCGGGAGCAACGCTCAGATAAGCGGCATAAAACTCAAGAGGTTTGTGCACCTTATACCATCCAAGACGTATAGCAGAAATAACGTAAGCTGCAGCGTGTGCCTTAGGGAACATATATTTGATTTTCTTACAGGACTCCATATACCAGGATGGAATATTCTGCTCAATCATTGCTTGCTCATATTCCGGCTTCAAGCCTTTTCCCTTACGAACATCCTCCATTATTTTAAACGCCATGCCCTTTTCAAGACCGTTATAAATCAGATACACCATAATACTGTCACGAGTTCCAACGACCTCAGAAATTGTGCAAGTACCCGCTTTGATTAAGTCTTGTGCATTACCAAGCCAAACGTCTGTACCGTGTGAAAGTCCTGAAATTTGCAAAAGGTCCGAAAAGTTCTTTGGTTTAGCATCTACAAGCATCTGCTGTACAAATTTTGTACCAAATTCGGGCAAACCGTAGGTTCCAACCTGACAGCCTAAGTCTTTTAATAAGTCCTCTGAGCCGAGCGGTTTCGTTGAAAGGAATAGCTCATATACCTCCGGGTCATTCATCGGTACGTCAAGCACAGACGTATTGGTATAAATTTCAAGCATCTTATACTTGGTAGGCATATCGTGTCCAAGCTCATCAAGCTTCAAGAGTGTATCGTGCAAATATTCAAATGTAAAGTGTGTTGTAACAATGTCTGATTTTACATCATCGGCAGGATGCTGGACAGGACAAAAGTCGTAAATTTCATATTCCTTCGGTACAACAACTATTCCACCTGGATGCTGACCCGTTGTACGCTTTACTCCTGTGCACATAGCCGCTAAACGTTGTATTTCCGCTTGGTTTACGTTTAATTGATGCTCATCGCGATATTTTAAAACATAACCAACAGCGGTTTTATCTGCAATACCGCCAATTGTACCGGCTCTGAATACGTTTTCCGGACCGAATATTTCCTCAGTGTATTTATGTACCTTACCCTGTACTTCGCCTGAAAAGTTAAGGTCAATATCAGGAGATTTATCTCCATAGAATCCCAAGAATGTTTCAAATGGAATATCGTGTCCATCCTGCTCCATTCTTATGTTACAATGAGGACAGTTTTTGCTTGGTAAGTCAAAGCCTGAGCCAACACTACCGTCAGTAATAAACTCACTGTAGCGGCACTTAGGACACCTATAGTGAGGCTGCAACGGATTAACCTCAGAAATACCGCCCATTGTGGCAACAAAAGAAGAACCTACAGAACCGCGTGAACCAACAAGATAACCGTTTTCTTCGCTATATGACACCAGCATTTGCGCAATTACGTACAAAACCGCAAAGCCGTGCTCAATAATTGAAGTTAGCTCTTTTTCAAGTCGTTCTGAAACTATCTTTGGAATCTCCCCGTTGTATTCATACATGCTCTTTGCCTTGTTCCAACACCTTGTTTGAAGATTTTCTTCGGCATTTTCCATGTTTGGCGTGAAGGTTCCTTTAGGGAATGGTCTGATTGATTCGTAGTCAATCATATCAGCGATTATATTGGTGTTTTTAACTACTACCTCGTATGCTTTTTCTTCTCCTAAATAATCAAATTCCTTGAGCATTTCTTCTGTTGTTCTGAAATATAGACCAATATCACGGTCAGCATCCTTGAATTTATTTGAAACAAGAATCTTTCTTCCAATCTCATCCTCTTTATTCAGAACGTGGGCATCACAGGTAGCAACTACGGGTTTTCCGAGCTTTTCTCCAAGTTCAACTACTTTACGGTTAAAGTCCTGCAAATCTTTAACTGAGGTTGCTTTTCCCTCATCAATTAGGAACATATTGTTGCAAATTGGCTGAATTTCTAAATAATCATAAAATTTAGCTATTTCTTCAAGCTCTTCGTCGCTTCTGTGGTCAACAATTGCCTTAAACAATTCTCCTGCCTCACAAGCTGAACCAATAATTAAGCCTTCCCTATGCTCTATTAAAACTGACTTGGGAACTCGTGGGAATTTCTTAAAATAGTCCAAAAATCCGTATGAAACAAGCTTGTATAGATTTTTTAAGCCTACAGGATTTTTTACTAACAAAATTTGATGGTAATATTCAAGCTCCTTCGGGTCCTTTTTTACATTCATTGCTTGAACAAGCTTGTCCGTACTCTTTATATCCTCATAGCTTAGCTTTTCAAACATTCTGTCAAGAATGTGGGCAAGCATTTCTGCATCCTCATAAGCTCTATGGTGGTTAAAGCCGCCTAATTTATAATGCTCAGCAATAATATTAAGCTTATGTCTTTTTAGCTCAGGATTAACGTAACGGGACAGAGCAACAGTATCAATATATGTGTGATTGAAGGGTAAGCCTTGAAGCTCGCACATTTTTCTAATAAATCCTGTATCAAACTTAGCATTGTGGGCAACTAGCACTCTTTCGCCAACAAATTCCAAAAACTCCGGTAATACCTCATCAATAGTGCGAGCATCCTTCACCATATCGTCGGTTATATGCGTAAGCTCAACTACCTCTTGTGGTATTGGTTTTTGTGGATTTACAAAGGTTTTATATACATCGACTATTTCACCGTCGCGAAGAATCACAGCACCAATTTCGGTTATTTTGTCCTCAGCCAAGGAAAGACCCGTGGTTTCAATATCAAAAACGCAAAATTCATCCTTAAACGAACAGTGCTTAATGTTGCCCTTCGGACCGAAAATCACTCTTGAGGTGTCTGCCGCGGTATCGTTAACAAAATACGCTTCCATACCGTATATAATGTTTACTCCTTTTTTCTCGGAGGCTAACATTACGGGTGGGTAGCCTTGAACATTACCGTGGTCAGT
>JAZSGX010000075.1:0-27552 GCA_045532975.1 Eubacteriales bacterium
GCCGCTGTTTGCCTCGTTCATTGGGTCAGCGTTTGAAGAAACAACAAAGCCATACTCAAAGGCGTTACCTGTCAAGGTAGTATATTTTTCAAGATTTACCTTGTCAATACCGAAGAACTGTGACATTGAAAGCTTGCCGCCAATTTCAACCTCGGTCATTGAGTAACCGTAGCTTACAAAGATAGCGCCAATTGTCTTTGAATCGTCATAGCCTGCATGGTCGCAACCCTCATTTGTGCAAACGGTTGCAAACTTGATAGCTTCAAAATAGCTTGTGAACTTCATTTCGGTATTTTCACTCATCTTGTGTCCGCCAAAGAACGCCTCACAATTATCATAACCATAAACAACGTAGTGCTGTGTTTCCCTGTTTTCCAAATCAAACTCGTCAGCAGACACATAAATAGTTGTCTTATCAAGAATTACACCGTTGTAATTGTTAACAGTAATTGACTTCAACACATCAGCATCGTTGCCTGTGTAGTAAACAACCATTTTGTTCTTAACGTCTCTAAACGCCTCACGTCCAATTTCGGTAACGCCTGCAGGGATATACACATACTTTACGTATGATTGGCAGAAAGCATAAATAGGAATAACTGTGATGTTATTGTTGAGTATAATAGTTTCAAAGCCCGTACCATGGAACACCTGCTCACCCATACTTGTACATTCCTCAGGAAGCTTGAATGTGCCTGTCAATGAAGCTGTACCCTTGAAAGCGAATCCGTCAATGGCGGTGTAGGTATCTGGCAAGTCAACGCTTTTAAGAGCCTTACAATCCAAGAACGTTGCGCTCTGAATCTTTGATATAACGCCTCTTTCAAACAAAGACTTATAGCCTGTTATTGTTTCAAGCTCATAGCAGTTTTTGAACATTGTGTCGCCAAAGCTTGTAACAGTTTCGGGAATATGTATTTCCTTGATTTTGGTCAAGCCCTGCAATGACCAGCTGCCAAGAGCTGTGAGTGTTTCAGGGAAAATCAACCCGCCGATAGGGGTGTTGTTAAATGTGCCACTGTTCAATGTGGTGATTTTTGTTTTAGAAAGGTCAAGTGTTACACCTTCAAACAATGAAGTACAGCCGCTGAAGTTTTGGCTGACTATTTGGTTTAGCTCTGTAAGCTCCTCAATGTTTACATATTTGAGCTTTGTAGCCCCTGGAAACGCAGAGCCTTGAATAGCTACTGTGTCAAGTCTTAAATAAACGTATTCAATGCTTGTTGAGTTTTGGAAAACACCTGCTACACAGTTAACGCTTTGACCCTGTCTGCCATGGTTTGTGGATGTTACCAAAACATCCTCGTCCTTGATATTAAATACAACAATGTCATTCTTACCGTAGGAAGCACCATTTACATTGATTGTAACTGTACCTACTTGGTTGGCATATGCACCGTTAATACCACCAGCCCAGCTTGTTGTGTATTCAACCTCACTTGATTGCGCCTTTACGTAGTCATATAATGCGTAGCCGTCATTTGTATTTGCGCTTGACTTATACCAAATGAGCGCATCACCGTCAGTGTCCCAAATAGGAAGCACTGTGCCGTCACCAAGGGTTACTGTTTCGCCATTGCTGTTCGGCTCTGCTGCAAAGGCAGTCACAGCCATCAAGCACACAAGCGCCATAACCATTAGGACGCCAAGAAAAATTTTTCTTTTCATTTTGATTTTCTCCTATAATTTATTTTTTACTAAAATTGGGCATTAATTTACTTATTGCCTGTTAATACGGCAATATCGTTATAGCTTTTCATTTCAACAACCTCAACAGTCTCACCGTTATCAAGGTAGGAAAGCTTTTCTCCGTCCTTTACGTAAACGCAGAAGGTCAAATCCTTGTCAACATTTGCTTTTTCACCCTCTGTAATAAAGCCTGATACCGTTACAATAAAGTAGTCGTGCGCAAACCTGCTTTGCTCTGTTATATGGGTTTTGCCCTCTGCAATCAAGCCGCTGTTTGCCTCGTTCATAGGGTCAGCGTTTGAAGAAACAACAAAGCCATATTCAAAGGCGTTACCTGTAAGAGTTGTATATTTTTCAAGATTTGCCTTGTCAATACCGAAGAACTGTGACATTGAAAGCTTGCCGCCGATTTCACCCTCGGTCATTGAATAACCGTAATTTACAAAGATAGCGCCGATTGTTTTAGACGCATCAATTTCACTCGTGCCGCAGCCCTGTCTTGTACAGGTGTCGCCAAAGCAAATATCCTTAAAGAAATCAACTACTTGCATGGTTGCATTGCCACTCAACGCGTGACCGCCCAAGAACACCTCACACTTTGTGGAAAGCGGTGTGCTATATATAATCTTTGCCTTACCGCCTCCGTTAATTGCAGAAATAAATGGGTCCTTGTTATTGTTCATATCCTTAATTGTAACAGTGCTTTCCGCTGTCTTAAAATAGAAATTAACCGCTAACTCTCCATTATTGTTGCATTGACCAAACACCTGTCCGCTAAAGGTAGATTCTTCTGTTGGCATCCAAACATCGGTTAGGGCTGTACACTTTTCAAAGCAATATGAACCAAAGGAGGCCTTCTTTGGAAGAACGAGAGTTTTTAAGCTTGTGCAGCTTTCAAAAACCGTTTCATTTGTACCAATAACAGTTACGCTATCGGGGATAATCATTGTTGTTATAGCCTTGCAGTTGCCAATGGCTCTACCATCAATAGTTTCAAGCCCGTCCCAAAGCGCGATTTCCTTAAGAGCCCAACAGTTATAGAAGGTCTTATAATCAAGTGTTTTTTCATTTCTAAAGAAGCCTTCAAAATTGTCAATTGTTGTAAGCTCATAACAGCCTGAAAACATATGGTCAGTATCCATTTCCACATAGCTTTCACCGTTAAAGTATGCGTCGGGAAGCTTAACGTGTTCAAGCTTATCACAATACTCAAACAATGCAAAGGCACATTGCGGATACTCAATTATCATACCTGACAGATCAGCGTACTCAAGCTTTTTACAGTTAGTGAACGCCTTGAACTGCTTGTTTTCCCAGAAGCGAAGACCATTGTTCGCGATAACCTCAATCAAGTTAGCGCATCCTGACAAGCTTTCATTGTTCTGAGCGGTGAAAGCAATTCCTGATGGGAACTCGCATCTGATAATGCTGTTCTTTGAAACGGTAAAGCCGAGCTTTGTGCTAATTTCGCCAAAGCTTAAAAGGAACATCTCGCCGCGCATATCTCCGCGATTCTTAGGGCTTTCCGTAAGAACATAAGTCGTCGGAACGGTGTAGTAATTTGTACCGTCGAACAAAACAGTGCGGGCAATTTCACCGTTATCGCCAAGCTGGCTGATGTTTGTGTTGCCGATAGGCTCGTCAAAGGTGGTAAGCGCGCCATATTCATTGCTTGATGAAGGAACGATTGTGTCCGCGCTAATAGCGGTAACAAGCAAGCAAGTAAGCACAAGTGCCATGACTAAGCCCAAAATGATTTTCTTCATTGCATATACTCCTTATAATATAATAAAGTTTCGCACAATAATTATACCACGCCAAAATGGAAAAATCAACCTCGCAATTTATTCGCCGCCTTTTTTCGTAGAAATGCACAATTGAAAAAAGGAACAGCCAAGATTTTTGACCGTTCCTTTAGATATTTATCACAAAATTTACTTTGCTTTCACAACCGCAGGGTGCTTCATATTATACCTGCCCGCATACACGGAAAGCAAGAAATAATAGTTGTCTGCCAAGTAATTGTAGCCACAGGGTACGCCTTGTGGGGTACGCCAGTCTATGCTTTGGCAGTAGCCCGGCATAAGACCCGAGTGGGTCATTTCCTTTTCGTATGTATTGAGAATCGCAAACAAAATTTCGTCTGCCTCGCGTCTCATACCCACGTTATACATGGCGGTTAAGAAATGAAAACCGTTCATACCGTTAAGTCCGCCGTTTTCGTATCTGCCCCAATCGGACATACAGGGCCAATAAATGGTGTCCTCCTGTGCCACAGGACACACGTTACCGGGGATACCGAAGCGCAAATCTCCGTAGCCCTCTTTTTTCATTTTAGCAAGCAGAAGCTTTATCATTTTCTTGCCCTCTGCCTTTGGAATTACACCCTCGTTAATACCCATTGAAACAGCAAATGTGAAGCCATAGTCGTGGATTTTACCGTTTTTACTAATCCATCCTGCCATCCAACCCGTTTCCGGATTATAGAAGGTGTTATAAAAGGATTTATCAAACATTTCAAGCTGTTTTTCGTATTTTTGTGCCACCCTGTGTCGATTAAGCTTGTGTAAAAGCTCGGAAAGCTCACGCAAGGCTCTGTGAGCAAGGCAGTTAAAATACACGTCCTTGTAGCCAAACGCAAAGTTATCCCACCAGTTGCTATAGCCAGTTTCACAAGACTGACCCATATAGTCACCCGGGAAGGGAAGCTCAAATATACCGTCACCGTCAGAGTCAAAGGTTAAGAGAAAATCCGCCGCCTTTACTGCGTGGTTGATATATTTCTTTGCAAAGTCCATATTCCAATTTGAAATACCACAAAGACCGATTATAGCGCCCGGGGTGGAGTCACAGGAGCAGTTTCCACTCTTGCTTTTGTCCCTCTTATTGTAATAGCAAACACTAACCTCTCCGTGGTCATTCTGTGACAAATCAAAGCTTCTTGCAACCTGTCTTTCGTACACACGTCTAACGATGGGAAGCTGTGGGTCATTTTCGTCAATGAACTGAAGAGTGTCTGACTTCATATGAATAGCCAAGTGGCCTGTGCCGTGGAAATAGATATTGTCACCCATATCAAAAAGCTCACGGTTTAATGCGTAGGAGTTGAGCCAATTGCGCTTTAAGCCATCAAAGCGCGGGTCATTCTCGTCGGGGAAATGTGGGTAAGCTTCATCCATTACTCTGAAGGAAAGAACGACACTCCCCCCACTATTTTTTGATTTAAAGGTCAAAAATGAGCTGCCGTAATGTAAGCCGTGTATTCTGTTATGGTTATAGCTATGGTTTAAATAGCCTAAGTCAAGACCCATAAAATCCTTTGATGCTTGAAGCTCCTCAACGCAGTAAACGTCGGGGTCGGATGAGGTAATTTCCACTCTGCCAAAGTCGGGAAAATGAACTATCAAGGGCAAGGTGTACTCACTCTTGAAAAACGTCAACGGGTCGGAGCTTTTTAATTTTTTAGGCTCCTTTTCTGTCCAAATTGTAGGTGGTGCGGTTTTAATTGACCAACGCACGCTGAAAATATCCCTGTTAAGAGGATTTTTAAGCTCCACGTCCATTTTATGCTCATTAGGAAAGGAGTATTTTATTTCTCTGCCATCACCTGCAAAGCTTACAAAATCATCTGTAACCTCACAGCTTTGGGGTGCTTTTTTCTTAAACGCACCCGCCTTTGCACCATAGCCGGGAATTGTTAAATTATAGCTTGCGTGCTTATCTCTGTCACGTCCGCCGGATTCAACACCAAAAAAGGCAATTCTACCGCTTTCCTTGTCAATAGTAACGGACAAAAAGTCACTGTTAAATACCGCATATTTTGCGCTTTTATTCTCTATCATAGTTGCTCCTTGTTTTCAAGAGTTTTTTATATTATAACATATATATTATTACAATGCAATTTCTTTTTTTCGCAAAATACATTGTATTTTCGCGCACTTTGCAAAAAGAATACAAAGACAAAGACGATTTTACACTACAAAACAAAAAAGCGGCGGGAGTAAACCCCCGCCCTACTTTTCAATTCTGCATTTTTATAGCACCTGGTAAGCGTTAGCCGCCCAAGAATAACCCTTGCAACGGAGCTGCTTGCCTGTCAATGCGCTTGTGTTTTCGCTAAAGCCATATTTACATACGCTTGATTTATAGTTTTCCGCAATTTCGTTTGCCAAGTCTGTATAACCAAGGTTACGAAGGGCGTAAACAAACATAACAACGTCAGGCGCCCAAACCGCACCTCTCCAATATCCGTCCTCAACGAACATTGGGCTATCAACAGCCTCACTGGCAATACCGCCACGGCACAGGTGGTGCTCCTTGATTGTTTTAACGATATACTCCTGCATTTCCTTTGGAAGCACATCCTCAAGAATGATAACACGCAAGGGCATCAGGGCGTTACAGTAGTAAGCCTCGCCTGTTTCGGACAGGCGAGTGAAGATTTTTTCTCCATCCCAATAGTCCTTAATTGCTTTTTGTGCAAGCTCCTCTGCAAGCATAGCGTAAACACGCTTGTCTGTTGGATAGTTAAGCACCTCTGCCGCCTCGGACAAGAATTTACACTGAACGGACAAAAGACCGATAAGCTCTGCTGTGTCAATATGCTCACTCTTATCATAGCAGGTGGAATTATCCTGTCCTGAGTCGTTACCGTGATAATATGACGGTGTTTCACCACGAAGGTTGAGCCACCAATCCGTGTTGCGCTTCATATCAAAATACACCTCTTCAAGAGCGTGGGGAGTTGCAAACTCAGGGTTGCGCTTCATCATTTGCTTGTACATCCAGCCCTGTACAGGAGGCTTAACAAAGTTCCAAACCTTGTAGTTTTGTGAAACCGCATCAGGCACTCTGCCAACGCGGTTGATGTGCTTGTACATTACCATAAATTGGTCCATTGCCATACGGTAGTCAACGTCTGCCAAGGCAAGAGCGCAGAATGCGTTGTCCCAGCTCCATACGTTTGACATACCCGCCTTACCCATTACGATAGCCTCGGTTGAGAAGTTACCTAAGGGAGCAATTGTGTTTGACCACATTATGTACGCACATTCCTTATCATACTTGTTCTTGCAGTGGAATTTCTTTTCCCACTCGGCATAGCTCTTTTCCGCGATGTCGGCATAATACTCGTAGGACATACCCTTTGCCACAACGGCACCCTTGTCAAGGAAGTCAATCTCGATTGAAAATTCATACTCGCCATTTTCATCAGGGTAAACGTGTACGTTTGCAAATTCAGATGTGATTTGACCTGCCTCACGGAGCTTTTCAATCTCCAATCTACCCTTAATTGGCACGAACATCATACTGCAATTGTTCTTAAAATCGCAGAACTCCAAAACTCCATTTTGAATAACCTGGTAATCAAACTTAGCGTGGGTCTTTGCAATTTCCACAAGGAAATCCTTGCCCTTACCCTTAATATATGTACCGTCAACGCCGAACATTGTAATTTTTTGCTCACCCTGTGAGTATTTTGCAGTAATCTCACGGGGGACAAAGGAAAGCTTTGCGTCCTTACCATAGTTTATAGACAAAACACCGTTAAAAATGTCCTGACCGTGACTATGAATCATATCAAGCTTTAATGTACCTTTTTTTCTGCTGTCCCACACAAGATATGAGCCTCTTATACTATATGAAAGTCTGTCAAATGAATACATAATTCTCTCCTTGAATGTTTTTATTACTTACATTTTAATATAATTGCATACAAAAGTCAATAAAACACTTGAATTTTTTAAAATAACCCACACGGTCAAAGCCGTGTGGGTTACTGTCAATATTATAGGGACTCAAGTGAAGCTGTTATTTTTTTATACTTGCCAATATACCGCTATATGAGTCAAAGAAATAGCTCATTCCGTCAGTCGGTGTGCCCTCTTGCATATAGAAGCATTTGATACCGTCCTCATTCTTAGCGAGCATATAAGCTCCAAGTGCAAGCTTGTTGTCCTTGTTTTCCTCGTTAAAGCCCACTATTTTAAGTTCAAACCAATTGAAAGCGTGTCTTGATGTGTCAACGTTGATTACGCCGTCTGATGCCTTACCGTTTCCGTCGAATATTTGATTTTCACCAAGCTTTTGCTGTGAAACCGCAAACAAGCCGTAAGAAACAGTTGTTTTGTTTACTCTTTCGTACTCGTCAATTTCTGTCGCGTTGGCTTTGAAGCCAATTGCCACGGAGCCGACACTGCTTTCGGGCATTGAATAGCCAAGGCATTCAAACAAAGGAGCCACAACTGTTATTACACCGTTGGTGCAACCGTCGTTAGTACAGCCATGATAATATTCACCGTTTTCCAAAAGGCTTGCGTATGTGAGTCTTTCGCTTACAATGTGAGAGAGTGCCTCTTTAAAGGTGTGCTCCTTACAGTATGCGCAAAGAACTGCGGTTGTACAGTCCCCGTCGTCCTGTGGTTCTGTGTGTACGCCATCAAATGCTGCCACGCAAAGGTTAATGTCGTAAATGTATGTAAAGGTCTTCGCTGTGTAGTTACCGTTTACATAGTCCTCATAGGTGCAGGTGGCTGTCTTGCTTGCGCTAATACGGTCAACGCCTGTGGCAAGAGCAAGAGTTCTAACTCTTTCGTAATCTGTACCTGTATAGTATGTGGTAAATTGAGTTTTTGAAGCTTCACCTATACATTGCTTGCCCATAGTTTCTATATTTTCTGTCAAAACAAGCTCATTTAAGCTATAGCAATACTGGAACATTGTTTCACTTATAACAGGACCGAGAACTACTGCCTTTTTCAAGCTGGCGCAACCGTTGAACGCGCTTATACCTATTGTTGTAGTACCAGCCGGAATTACAATTTCCGTTATATCACATCTTGTAAAGGCATAGTTGCCGATTGAGGTTACGCTATTTGGCAAAACCAAGTTAACAATTTTGGTAGTTCTGTTGCCATAATCGGTTGAATCGTTGTTAAACGCATTATTACCGATTGTTACTGTGTTTTTGAGCACAACATTCTTAACGTTTTCACATCTAAAGAACATATGTGCGCCTATTATGGTAGAATTCGAGTAAACGTCTGTCAAGGAATGACATTCCGCAAAGATATGAGATTCCACGGTCGTAAGGCTATATGGAAGAGTAACACTCTTAATATTTGTGCCTGCAAAAGCATACGTACCAATAGTTGTACATCCCTCAGGAATAACAACATCTACTCCCGCAAGACCGGAGCTTCTAAATGCATATTTTTCTATCTGCTTAAGAGAAGCAGGCAAAACTAATTTTTTAAGTGAAGTTGTGTTCTTAGCAAAGTTCTCTCCAATAACAGTCACACCGTCAGGAATAACAAGCTCCTCTAAAGCACCACAGTCCAAAAACTCATATGCACCAACCTTTGTTAATGTGCTTGGCAAGTCAACCTTAACAAGAACTGACGGATAAGCCGTTTTACCGTAGAAGGTATAACCGTTAAGAGTAGTAAAGCCCTCGGGCAAGGAAACTGTCTTTAATGAAGTATATTTGTTTTCCGTTTTGAGTACAGCCTGGGGAGAGCTGATAACGCCCATTGGCACCTCAAGCCTTACAACGTTTACAGCAGTGTAGGTTGTGCCGGAATTTGTAGATAATTCCTTATAATCAAAGCCTAAGGAAGTAGAATTCTTGCAAATGTAGTATGCAGGGTAGGTTTTACCGTCTGACATAAGCACACGGGAGGTTGCGCCCTTGGTGCCGTCTGCACCGAACACGCTCTTGTCTGCCATACCGTCAACCTCGGTAATTTCCGTCCACTCGGGAATTTCCGCCGCGCTTACGCTTATCGCAAAAATGCACACAAGCACCAAAACAAGCATAAGAGCCAATAAAATTTTCTTTTTCATTTTTGTTCCTCTTAACATATGATTTATTCGTTCGTTAAACCATTATAGGTAACAAAGCTGTATTTTGCGCCATCGGCTACGTCACCGAGCTGGAGGTATGAGTATGTGCTCTTTCCCTCTGCCTCAATTTGAACGTATGCGCCCATTGCGAAATATTTGTCCTTTTGCGCGTCGGTAAAGCCTGAGAGCTTCAATTCAAAGGCGTTGTTTTGGTATTTGGTAATTTCCTTTGTCATTGCGCCTGCAAATGCACCGTTTTCACCAAAGATGTCGTTATCACCAAGCTTTTCCTTTGATACCGCATATACACCGTACTTAAAGGTCCTGCCTGTTGCCTCAAAATCTGCAATAGCGCTCTTGTTAATCTCATAGCCTATTGCAATAGCGCCATCGCCAAACTGCTTCTCGGAGCTGCCAAGAACTGTAAAGATTGCCTTTGCCTCTACCTCACAATTTTCGTGACAGGTCGCACAGTTAACTACCTTTATGCCTGCCTTGTCATAGGTTGCATATGTGACGGACACGATTGTTGCACCGTTTTCACAGTTAAGGTTGTGACCGTATGCTGTACCCTCAACCTCTTGGCGGTTTATTTTAGCACCGCAGAAGCATTGGTCAAAGGTCATTTTGTTTTCAGTGCAGTTAGCCTCTTGGCTAAGTCCCGTTTTTTCTGCTAAGTGTGTTATATTGTCATGAGCATTGCAATAAACAAACTTTGTGATAGTATGCTCACCCTCCACAACATCAGCTATGGATTTGTCAGCCTCGTTTGTAAAGTAGTAGGTTGCCTTTTCCCAAGCGCCACCCTTGCCAAGCCATCCTGCTTTATCTGAAATCTTTGAAAACTCCACCGACATATCCCCCAGGAACACAATGCTTGTCTGTGCGTTTTGGAGAAAATACGAGTTGTTAAAGCCTGTAACTTTTTCGCCAAACACCAAAACATCATTTATATTTTTGCACTCTCTCATTGTGCTGTTATGTGAGAAGTCCATTTTATCCTCGGGATTGTTCTGAAGGTTTGCAGGGAAATAGTAAACCGTTGGCTTTTCGGGAATTGCATCATATGTAAACGGCTCGTTAACGAAATACATATTAACGCAATCATCAAACGTAGCAGTTCTGCTACCTCCACCACCACTTTGCCATTTGGTAAGATTTTTGGAAAGATATACAGCTGTCATTTTGGTACATCCTTTAAATGTAGCCACATCGTATATTTCCGTAAAGCAGTCAGGCATGGAAAACGCCTTTAAATTAGAGCAACCGTAGAACATATAGGATGGGAATCTTGTTATGCTTGAGCTTTCGTCAAATTCAAGCACACACTCCTCAAGTCCTGTGGCACTTTGGAATATGGCGTTACCAAGGCTTGTTACAGAATCAGGGAAGGAAACCCTTTTAACTACGCTGTTACTAATGAACGTGTATTTACCAACAGCGGTAACGCCCTGTGGAATATCAACCTCAACTATGTTTGCGGCAGTATATTCCTTGCCTGCCTTTTCGTTAACATAGGAAAAGTCAAGGAAGTTTGCGAGCCTGCTGTTGTTTTCGTAAAGGTTTGTTACGTCCTTAAACACGTAAGCAGACAAGAACTCAAATCCGTCGTCAAACTTGATAATATCGTCTGTCCTTACCTCTAAATTCACCCTTGCAGGGGCATCGTCATAAATCTTCGCCTCTGCACTTACGGAAATTGCAAGCACGCACACAAGCATTGCCACAAGTGTAAGTGCAAATAAAATTTTCTTTTTCATATCTGTTCTCCTTTATTAGATACTTATACATAGTAATTTTACCATATTGAAATCAAAATTTCAACACACCTCGCCATATCATTTATAGTATAAGTTATTTTTGTTAAACTGCACAATTTGTAAAGATAAAATGCACCTATTAAACCTTTCTTTTTGTGCAACATAGAAAAAACATAAAGCCACAGGGGGTATCCTGTGGCTTTAATTATACTGAGTGTTATTTTGCTTCAAGCTCTCTTGCGCGGTCAAGCTTAACGTTGCGGAAGTACAGAGCAACGTCGATTGAAATCTCAACAAAGTTAAGAACGTAGAAGAAAAAGCTTAGGTAGAACACAAAGCCTGTTGAGTCGAAAACTGCAACCTGAATAATTTTTCTTGCAATACCGAAGGCGTAACCGACAAGAAGGAACACCTCAAAAAATAGGCTTTTGCCCTTTGCAGTTCTTGAAACGTATGATTTGCGAATAGAAATCGGCCAGGAAAGACCGAAGCAGAATATGGTCAGTGCCTCAAATAAATCAACTACAATATCCATTTTTAAAACCTCATTTTACATTAAAAATTATTTTGTTTCGTATAATTTGGAAGAAGCTTGGGAGACACTAAACTCGTCTTAATTCCCGCCTTGGAAATTTCTTCCTCGAATTTTTCTATGTGGTCAAGCGTAAGCTTACCAACGGTTGTTTCCTTAGCTACTCTTGCAGCATTTTGACCTGCGCTCCTACCAAAGACGATAATGTCAAGGAGGGAGTTGCCCATCAGCCTGTTTTTACCGTGAATACCGCCAACAGCCTCGCCTGCAACGAACAGGTTTTTAACATTTGTCGTCATACAGTCGGGGGTGATGTCAAGTCCACCGTTTTGGTAGTGAAGGGTTGGGTATATCAAAATCGGCTCTTTTCTTATGTCTATGCCGTACTTCATAAACATGCGGAGCATAGCAGGGATTCTCTTTTCAATAGTGCCCTCTCCACCGATTTTTTCAATCATTGGTGTATCAAGCCAAATACCTTGACCATTACCCGTGTCAACACCGTTACCTCTTTGTGCACATTCACGAATAACGGAGGCTGCCGTTACGTCACGAGTTTCAAGTGGGTGCATAAACACCTCACCGTTCTTATTTACAAGCTTAGCACCCAAGGAGCGCACCTTTTCGGTAACGAGTGCACCAAAAATTTGCTCAGGATAAGCAACACCTGTTGGGTGATACTGAAGAGTTTCTGCATAAAGAAGCTTAGCACCAACACGATAACCTAAAACAAGACCGTCGGCAGTTGCGCCATAGTGGTTAGAGGTTGGGAAGCCCTGGTAGTGCATTCTACCCGCACCGCCTGTTGCAATAATAACGGTTTTTGCACGAGCCACAAGCAAGTCCTTAGTTTCCATATTCAAAAGGACTGCGCCTGCCACCTTACCCTCATCGTCCTTTATAAGCTCAATAGCAGCTGTAAAGTCAATGACTGGGATTTGGCGATTCATAACCTCGTCACGCAAGGTTCTCATAATCTCTGCGCCTGAGTAGTCCTTTGCGGCGTGCATTCTCTTTCTCGATGTGCCGCCACCGTGAGTTGTTATCATATTGCCGTTTTCGTCCTTATCGAACTCGACACCTAAATCGCTTAACCACTTAATAGCCTCGGGAGCGTCGCAAACCAGCTTAGAAAGAAGCTCTCTCTTTGCGGCAAAGTGACCGCCACCGAATGCATCAACGAAGTGAATAGCAGGAGAGTCGTTTGGCTTGTCAGCCGCTTGAATACCGCCCTCTGCCATCATCGTATTAGCATCTCCCATACGGAGCTTTGTAGCAATCATTACGTTTGCCCCTGCCTCGTGAGCTTCAATAGCCGCAGAAGCACCTGCACCGCCACCGCCTATAACCAAAACGTCAACGTCATAGTCGGGCTTTTCAAGGTTAACGCTGTCCGCCTTTATTCTTGAGTGGGCTTGCAGTATCGCCGCAAGCTCGTGTGGGACACGCTCGCCCTTGTTAGCACCAACCTCAAGAACGGAAAACTCTTCCTTTTTATAGTCGGGGTGGAAGGAGGACAAAACGCTTTCCTTTTGCTCTGCGGTCATTCTTTGTGGCTCAAGGGTTATATTTTTCTCCCTTGCAGCTTCAACTTTAGCAAGGGAGTCCAAAAATTCCTTTGAATACATCTTTCCTCTCCCCCTTATTTCTCAATTTCTCTTGTATTGTATAGCTCTTTCATCTCATCAATGGGCTTTTGCATTAAAGCCTCAATAAGCTCCTTAAAATCCCCATTTTTGATTTCGCGAACTCTATTTTCAAGATGGTCACAGCCGGGAGCCAAATACTTACCGTTAATTCTGCGGGCAAGCATAGCAACCTGTGGGTGAGATATGCCCGCAGGACATCTTGATGAGCAAACACCGCACATAACACAGTCAAAGGATTCCTCTGCACAGGCTTTGAAATCCCCCCTTTGAGCATATGCGATATACTGCATTACGTTTAATTCCTGTGTGCAAGCCTTTGTACAGGCATTGCATCCTACACAGGCGTAAATTTCGGGGTAAAGCTGCATCATAACAGCCTCACTTACCTTGATTTTTTCCATATCGTAAACCTGCTTTACAAGTGGGAAAAACGGCAATGTAGCAATATACATACCTTCCTCAACCTGTGTCTGACAGGCAAGGCATGTCTTAAGCTCCCTCTCCCCCTTAATACGGTAAATGGTGGCACAAGCGCCGCAAAAGCCGTTACGACAGCCACAGCCACGCACAAGCTGATAGCCTGCGTATTCCATTGCGGTCATAATGGTTAGGCTTGACGGCACCTCATATTTCTTTCCAAACAGGAAAATATTTACTGTCTTTTCCATATTTAACTCCTTTAATACTCCGTTGGCAATTCATCAAGCTCGTCAAAGCGGAAAACGGGTCCGTCCTTGCAAACGTATTTAGAGCCTACGTTACATCTGCCGCATTTACCCACACCGCACTTCATACGAAGCTCAAGGGTTGTGTAAACCTGTGTTTTTTCAAAGCCCAGGGCGCAAAGACCCTCAAGGGTGAACTTAATCATAATGGGAGGTCCGCACAATACCGCGGTTTTGTCCGTGTCGAAGCCAAGCTCCTTTACAAAGTTTGGCACAAAGCCAACGTGACCGTCCCAGCCTGCCTGCGGAGTGTCAATCGTTATGTGAACGTCAACACCTGCGTCCTTTGACCATTCCTCAATAATTTCACGGTAGTCAAGCAAATCGTCCTTTGTTCTTGAGCCGTAAACAATATCAATCTTGCCGTATCTGTCCCTATAATGACGGCAATAGTTAATTACCGAGCGCAAGGGAGCAAGACCGACACCGCCTGCAATAAAGAGAAGGCTTTTGCCCACAAACTCTGTGTCAACGGGGAATGGCTTTCCGTATGGGCCTCTTATTGTAATTTGCTGACCCACCTCCGCTGAATGGAGCCAATCGGTAACGCAGCCGCACTTTTTAATGGAAAACTCCATATACTCGGTATTTGTGGGGGATGAGGTGATTGAAAACATAGCCTCGCCCACACCGGGAACGGAAAGCATAGCGCATTGACCCGGCTTGTGGTCAAAGGGCTTTTTGCCGTCGGGAGTTACAACTCTGAAGGTTTTAATATCGGGAGTGTCAATCCTCACGTCTGTAATAACGCCAAGGACAGGAATAAGTGTTTCTTCCATATTATTCATTACTCTTTTCCTCCCAATTTTCTCATAACCTTAACTATATTCATAGAAATAGGACAACGTGAAACGCATCTGCCACAGCCAACACAACCAAATATACCCTCATTATTCTCGGGGAAATATACAAGCTTGTGCATAAAGCGTTGGCGGAAACGCTCCTTTTGAGAGTTTCTGTTGTTGCCGTGAGCCATTTTTGTAAACTCAGAGTACATACAGGAGTCCCAACATCTAAAGCGGATAACACCATTGCCTGTGTTAAAATCCTTTATGTCATAGCATTGACAGGTAGGGCACACAAAGGTACAGGTGCCACAGCCAAGACAAGCCTCGGAAAGAGATGCCCAGGCAGGATTTTCAAAAAGCTCCATTGTTTTGCCACCGCCGAATTTATCTGTACTCAAATTGGCAAACGGAAGTCTGTTTATAATTTTTCTGATTTTTTCCTTTTCACCCTCAACCGCATTTTCGTCAGTCTCCTCGGTTAAGTGTCTGATTTTGTCAAGGAGCTTCTCCCCCTTTTGGGTGTTAGCCTTAAAGAAAATTTCGCCGCCTGTTTTCCAAGTGCTAACGTCTCCCTGCGGCTCTGACGCATCTATACCGAAGGCGGAGCAAAAGCAGGTTTCACTTGGCTTTTGACAAGCAAGGGTCACTATTGTGCCATGCTCACGGGCAGAGGCATAATAGCTATCTCTTGGCTCGGTTAAAAATACTCTGTCAAGAATTTCAAACGCTTTGTTATCACAAGCGCGCACGCCGAACACAACAAAATCCTCTTTTGCGGTGCGTGTGTCGATAATTTCTATATTCCTTCCGCTGGTTTTAAATTCCATTAGGTTTTCGGTTTGTGGGAAGAAAAAGTCCTTAGGGCTTCTTACAGTGTTTAACTGTTCACTCCACACGGTTCCCTTTTCCCACTTTTTATATTCTGCTCTGCCATCGTTTCTATCAACGGGTAAAAAGAGCTGCTCCGTTTTTGCAATTTCCTCAAAAACAGTGTTTATATTAGCTAAAGAACACTTGCGCATTATTTATCCCCCTTTTCAAAAACCTCAGAGGGCTCAACATCGTCAAGGGTATAATCTACAAGAGGGCTTCTTTGACCGACCTCCTGTCCCGCCTGGTATTCCCCATAGCAGATGTTTATATCCTTGATAAATTTTCTGTTCAAAAGATGGAGAGGAATGTTTTGTGGACAAGCGCGGGAGCATTCCCCACAGTCCGTACATCTGCCTGCAACGTGGTAGGCTCTGATAATGTGGAACATTTTTTCCTCAAATTCATTTGCGGCGGCTTTATTTTCAAGACCCGATTTTGGATTATCAAACACGCACTTTTCACAGGTACAGGCAGGGCAAGCATCACGACAGGCATTGCAGCGGATACATTTTGAAAGCTCGTTTTGCCAAAATGCAAATCTTTCGTCAGGTGTCATTGCCTCAATTTTTTCCACCTCATCAAAGCGACAGGAGTCAATGACCTCACCCGTTTCTCCAATCAGCTCGTCATAGGCAACGTGCTTTTTACTCTTACAGGAAGCGCATTTTTCAAGCAAAACGTCACCACAATTTATATATGCTCTATCGTTATAGATAGTCTCTATTTCCAATCCATTTTCAAAAGGAGTAATTGAGCAAATGCCCTCGCCCACCGTGTCTTTTATCTTACCGATATCAACCATACCGTCACAGGAAACACCTATTGCGTAAACACTTTCACGGTCAAATCTATGCTCGGTCAAGAGCTGATTGAAGCTATATGTATCGCAGGGCTTTAAGAAAACAAGAAAATTCCCCTTTAGCTCCTTTGTCTTGGAAACGAGATATTTGGAAAGATTAATTCCGCAAAAGTCGGAATAAACAAAATCCTTTTTTAGGGACTCAGCATCCTTAAATATATGTGGGGTAACGTCATAGCCAAGCTCTCCCCTTTGAAAGCCGAGAACATAAGATACCGTACCGTTTTCCAAAAGCTCGGTGGCTCTGTCAACAAGCGCGTCACGATTTACCTTTTGCATCTTAAGTCCTCCAATCTCTTGTTTTCACCAAGCTGAATTATTTTCTCTGCAAAATCGTTCATTGTAGCGGCAAACTTTGCGCCCTCGGCAGCACTAACCCATTCTAAGCGTGTGCGCTCTCTTTCAATGCCCAAATAGTCAAGCATTGAAAACATCATTGCCATACGTCGTCTTGCATAGTAGTTGCCTGATGTATAGTGGCAATCCCCCGGGTGACAGCCACAAATGATAACACCGTCTGCCCCTCTTTGAAAAGCACGAAGCACAAAAGTAGGGTTAACACGGCAGGAACATGGAACGCGAATAATTTTAACGTCAGCAGAATAATTAAGTCTGTTATTACCTGCTAAGTCAGCACCGGCATAGGAGCACCAGTTACAGCAGAATGCAACGATTAAAGGCTTAAATTCATTTACTTGCATATTGCATCCACCTCCGCTATAATTTGTGAGCTTGTAAATCCGTTCAAATCCATAGCACCGCTTGGACAAGCTACCGTACAAGCGCCACAGCCCTGACAAACCGCAGGGTTAACCTGTGCCACTCTTCTCATCCTTACAGTTCTGTCCGCCATCCTAAATTCCTTGTTAGCATAGGTGATAGCACCATACGGGCATACCCTTTCACACATTGAGCAGCCATTGCACATTTGCTCGTTGGACTTAGCAACACAAGGGTTACCAAGCAGCTTATTTTTGGAAAGCAAGCCGATAACCTTAGCGGCTGCCGCACCTGCCTGTGAAACAGTTTCGGGAATATCCTTAGGTCCTTGACAAGCGCCTGAGAGGAACACACCAGCCGTTGGGCTTTCCACAGGGCGGAGCTTTGGATGGGCTTCCGTAAAGAAATCATTTGTATCCATACTTGCGGTGAGCATTGTGGCAAGAGGGCGAGCGCTCTTATCAGGCTCAATTGCTGCTGCCAAAACCACCAAATCCGCATCAATATTAAGTTGCTTATTGGCAATTAAGTCAGATGCCTGTACCTTTAGTACGTCTCCCTCGGGAGTAACCTTACCAACCATACCCTTAATATATTTTACACCGTACTCCTCAACTGCACGACGATAAAACTCGTCAAAGCTCTTGCCGGGGGTACGCACGTCAATATAGAACACGTAAACCTCTGTGTCAGGGTACTTATCTCTTACAAGCATTGCGTGCTTTGCTGTGTACATACAACAAATCTTAGAGCAATATTCCTTGCCCTTCTCCCCACAGGCTTGACAGCGTGAGCCAACACACTGCACAAACACAATTTTGTGCGGATGCTTACCGTCTGATGGACGGAGCAGCTTGCCCTCTGTTGGTCCTGCGGCATTTGTAAGCCTTTCAAACTCAAGGGAGGTGATAACGTCCTTTGACTGATTGTAGGCAAACTCATCAAATTTATCAAGATTAATTGGGTTAAAGCCTGTGGCAACTACGATAGCGCCGTACTTTTCCTCAATATATTCATCCTTTTGCGTATAGTCAATTGCACCTGCGGTGCAAACTCTTGCACAAAGACCGCACTTGCCTGTTTTCATCATTGTACAAGCAGAGGGGTCAATAGTTGCCACCTTGGGCACTGCCTGTGCAAAGGGAATATAAATTGCCCGTCTGTTATCCATACCTAAGTTAAACTCGTTTGGCACCTTCTTTTGAGGACACTTTTCCACACAAGCGCCACAGCCTGTGCATATGTCCTCCTTGACAAACCTTGCGTTTTTCTTTATGGTCACGTTAAAGTTACCCACAAATCCGCCAACGCTTGTTACCTCACTGTACGAGAAAATCCTAATATTCTCGTGCTGAGCAGCGTCAACCATTTTAGGGGTCAAGATACAAGCCGCACAGTCAAGGGTTGGGAAGGTTTTATCAAGCTGAGCCATTTTGCCACCAATAGTGGGCTTTTTCTCAACTATGTCAACCAAGAAGCCTGCATCTGCAATATCAAGGGCGGTTTGAATACCTGCAATGCCGCCACCGATAACCAATGCTCTCTTTGTAACAGGGCTTTCCCCGGGAGTTAATGGTGCGTTTAAATTCACCTTAGCTATTGCGGCTCTGCCAAGGATTATTGCCTTGTGGGTGCCTATTGGCATTTCCTTATGTACCCAGGAGCATTGCTCTCTTATATTGGCAATTTCAACCATATAAGGGTTCAAGCCTGCTGCACCTGCGGTTTTACGGAAGGTTGCCTCGTGCATTCTCGGTGAGCAGGAGCAAACAACAATACCTGTTAAGGAATGCTCACGAACTGCCTCCTTAATCATATCCTGTCCCGCCTGGGAGCACATATATTGATAATCGGTTGAAAAGACAACACCGGGCTCATTCTTTAAAGCCTCGCTAACTGCTTTTACGTCAACTGTGCCAGCAATATTACTACCACACCAGCATACAAAAACACCTATTCTCTGCATTTGTCCTCTCCCTATTACTTACTGTATTTTCTAAATGCGCTAACAATTGCTTGCTGCGGTAGGTCGTCATCAAGCATACAGGGTACGTCGTCAGCTCTCAAATGGTTTTGACCCTGACGGCGGATTTTTTCAAGACGTATAGCCTCAACGAGCTTGCCCGGTGCTACCCCCTTTGGGCATCTTTCAACGCAAGCCATACAGGACATACACTTAAATACTGCATCGGACTCCAAAAGCATCTCAATATCTCCGCTTACAAACATATTTGCAAACTGATGCGGATGATATTCCATCTCGCTGTACGCAGGGCAAGTGCCTGAGCATTTACCGCATTTTATACATTTTTTCGGATTTGCTCCGCTTCGCAAAAGCATTTCCGCAATTAACTGCTCCTTAGTCATTTTCGCCCTCCTTCAAGCCGAGAGCCTCAGCCAAAAATTCCGTAAAATAAATTACGTCAACGTCGCTGCCTGTCTTTTTTAGGTTGTACATACAAAGGGGACAAGCGGTTATAATCATTTCCGCCCCCTGTGCTTTGGCATTACCTATAACCTTGCCGCTTTGCCTTTTAACAAGGCTTGGGCTTTCCATAGCAACGTAACCGCCACAGCACTCGTTTCTCTGTGCGTAAATAACAGGCTCACCACCAAGCGCCCTTATCAAATCCTCCATAATCTTAGGGTTTTCAGGGTCGTCCATTTTCATAACTCCGCTTGGGCGAAGAAGCAAGCAACCGTAATAAGCGCCGATTTTTTTGCCTGCAAGTGGGTTTACCACCTTTTCCTTTATCTTGTCGAAGCCTACCAAATCACGGAGCATTTCAAGATAGTGATACACCCTTGTTTCTCCGTTATAGGGGCTTTCGTTCATATATCTGTTAACCTTAAACGCAAATTCGCTATCCTTCAAAATTGCGTTGTTTGTCTGCTTTACCACGTTATGACAAGCGGAGCAAACAGTCACAAGGTCTTGGCTTTTTTGGTGTGCCGCACTCAAAACACGAACAGAGGAAAGCTTTGTTGCAATCTCGTCCCTTGAGCCTGTGTAAACACCGCCACAGCACTGCCAATTTTCTATTTCCTCAAGAGTTACGCCCAGTGCCTCTGCACATTTTCTTGCATAGCTATCAAGGTCGGTTGCTTTATTTTTTAGTGTGCAACCTGGAAAATAGCTCATTTTCATTATGATTTCCTCCGATTATACCATTTCTTCGGGGTGGAATACCTCATCAAATTTTTCCGCAGTTAGGAAGCCAAGCTCCACACAAGCCTCCTTTAGAGAAATGTTGTCCTTATATGCCTTCTTTGCTGTTTTTGCCGCATTTTCGTAACCGATATATGGGTTAAGGGCGGTTACAAGCATCAAGGAATTGTGTAGGTTGTGGTGCATCTTTTCACGGTTTGCCTTAATACCAACCGCGCACTTATTGTTAAAGGACACAATTGCCTCGGACATGAGCCTTGCGGATTGCAAGAAATTGTAAATGCACACAGGCATAAATACGTTTAACTCAAAGTTACCCTGGGATGCAGCCATACCAACTGCCACATCGTTACCCATAACTTGAACTGCAACCATTGTTACCGCCTCGCACTGTGTTGGGTTAACCTTACCCGGCATAATTGAAGAGCCCGGCTCGTTTTCGGGAATGAAAATTTCTCCAAGACCGTCACGAGGACCGGATGCTAGCCAACGCACGTCGTTTGCTATCTTCATCATATCAGCCGCCATTGCCTTTATTGCTCCGTGAGCAAACACAAGCTCGTCCTTTGAGGTCAAAGCGTGGAACTTATTCTCCGCTGTCACAAAGGGCTTGCCTGTCAACGCTGCAACCTCTTTAGCCACTTGAACGTCAAAGCCCGCAGGCGCATTAAGACCTGTGCCTACCGCTGTGCCACCAAGAGCAAGCTCATAAAGAGGCTTAAGTGCTAAGCGGACAAGCTCCACATCCTTTTCAAGGCTGCTTCTCCATCCGCTAATTTCCTGGCTAAAGGTAATTGGGGTTGCATCCTGCAAATGGGTTCTACCGCTTTTTACAACACCCTCGTTTTCCAATTCAAGTCTTTTAAAGGTTTCAATCAAGGTGTTTGCCGCAGGAATCAGCTTGTCCTCAAGGGCAATAACAGCCGCTATGTGCATAGCTGTGGGGAAGGTATCGTTTGAAGACTGGCTCATATTAACGTCATCGTTTGGATGAAGGAGCTTTTTACCGAGGATTTGGTTACCTCTGTTTGCGATAACCTCATTTGCGTTCATATTAGACTGCGTGCCTGAGCCTGTCTGCCAAACCACAAGTGGAAAATGCTCCAAAAGAGCGCCGGAGATAACCTCGTCACAGGCAGTCTTAATAGCACCAAGCTTTTCCTCTGTCATTTTTTCAGGCTTTAAGGCGTTGTTTGCCATAGCGGCAGCCTTTTTCAAAATACCAAAGGCATGGATTATCTCTCTTGGCATAGTTTCAATACCTACGCCTATTTCAAAATTTTCGTGGCTTCTTTGGGTTTGCGCCGCCCAAAGCTTATCTGCGGGCACCCTTACCTCGCCCATTGAATCGTGTTCTATACGGTATTCCATAGCTTATCTCCTTAAAATTCAATACTGTCAATTACTGCTCTTAGGTTTTTCGCGCTCTTATGCAAGGCTTCAATCTCACTCTCGGTCAAGGGCAAAAGAATTTTGGAATGGGCGCCCTCCTTACCTACAACGTTCAAAAGACTCATACAAACGTCGTCAATTCCGTACTCTCCGTGTAGCATTGTGGAAACGGTCAAGGTTGTGTCAAAGCCACCAAGCAAGCACTTGCAAAGGTGAGTAACAGACATAGCTATTGCATAGTATGTAGCACCCTTTCGCTCTATTACCTTAGCGCCCGACTTTCTGACAAACTCCTCAACCTCCTCAGCCTTAAATTCAGGATACTTTTGACCGTTGAGCATAGCATCCTTGAATTTAGCCACGGGAACGTTGGAAATATTAGCAATGGACCAGGGCACAAAGCCGGAATCCCCGTGCTCACCGAGGAAATATGCGTGCACGTTCTTTTGGCTGACGGAATAGTATTCGGAAATTCTTGAGCGCAGGCGAGCTGTATCAAGAATAGTACCTGAGCCAATAACCCGAGACTCGGGCAAGCCTGTGTATTTACAGAAAACGTAAGTAAGCACGTCAACAGGGTTTGATACGATAACGTAGGTTGCGTTTGGAGCATAGGGCAAAATGCTGTCAGCAACGGACTTAATCATATTTATGTTAGTCTGAGCAAGCTCAAGCCTTGTTTGTCCCGGCTTTCTTGCAACGCCGGAGGTGATAATAACAATATCTGAGTCCTTTGCGTCCTCGTAGCTGCCCGCGTAAATGTTGGTAGGGTTGCAAAACGGTGTACCTTGCACAATATCAAGTGCCTCACCGAGCGCCTTTTCCCTGTCTATGTCGACAACAACAATCTCCGTTGCCACACCTGAAATTGTCAAGGTGTATGCCATTGTTGCTCCAACCTTTCCTGCACCTATAACCGTGATTTTGTTCATAATAAGCTCTCCTTTATTAAGCACTATGTAAATGCGCGCGTAAGCAATAAACATTATTGGACTCATTATATCATATTATGACGTTATTTTCAACGATTTGACAAAATTTGCACTTAAAAAAGGCTCTCCTCCCATTTTTCTTTCTTTTTACCAAAATTATCGACACTCCCCCGCACTTTTTGCCTTTTTTAGAAGCCTTTGAAAAAAAGTAATTTAATTTTTTCTGTTGACACGCATGTTCTTGCGTGGTATAATATTAAATAACGAATTATTAAGGAGAAAAGCAATGAAAAAGAAATTACTCATTTCTCTTGCTGTTATGGCATTGTTAATTCTTGCATTTTCTTTATCCGTTAGTGCCGCAACCTACGTTGACGGTGAGGTTTCCTACACCCTTACCAAGGGCGCAACCGAGGAAGAAAATATAGCAAAAATCAACAACCACAAGGGCAAGGTATTTGAAAACACAGTAATCACTATCCCCGCTTACGTTGTATACGAGGGCGAAAAGTATTACGTTACTGACGCTGTCACCGATACAACCTTTGAAAGCACAAATTTAACAGAGGTTTACTTTGACAAGGACTGCAAAATTACAAGAATACGCAACTTTGCATTCAAAAGGTGTGCATCTCTTACCAAAATCGTGCTTCCCTCAAGACTTGAAAAAATCCATTGGCAAGCATTTTTCGGTTGTTCAAGCTTAACTGCGGTTTATTTGCCTGACACTGTTACTGAAATCGGTTACAACGAAAACGGTGACCCAGGCAAAAACTATAGTAACGAAAAGGTTGGCGCATTCTTTGGTTGCTCCAAGCTTTACTTCGTAAACAGCGTTGAAGAGACCGAAAAGCCCCAGGTTTGGTATGCTCCCGCCGCTCTTACTAAGATAAGTGGTGAAGGCTTTAAGGAAATCACAACCATGAACCCTATTATGGTTTTTGGAGAAAACTTTATAAAGCTTGAAAGAGGCTACGTTTTTGCAAACAAAAACGGCGGTACTGTTTTCACCTTGATTTTCGAGGGTGACTTTACAAGGGATGACGCTATGTTCCAGCTATGCTGTGAGCTTAAGAGCAGAAACATTTACTTCACCCATCCAAACGTTAAGGACACAAGCGTGCTTTCTTATGACCAAAACTTCGTAGGCGACACTCCTACGGCTAACATTTATTTCTGCTCAAGCGAAGCTGCATATACTTTAAAAGGTACTCAAAAGAACAGTAAAATACCCGCTTACACAGAAATAGATTTTTCTCACTTTATCAAAGATGAAAACGTTGGTGTTCATTACGATAACTACTTTGAAAACGGCTATGTTTTGGACGCTTGCTACTGCGGTAAGAAGCTTTGCAGAGAAGCAGCAACCCTCACCCCTGTATTTGAAAGCCGCGGTCTTTCCGTGCCAACCTTTGACGGTGCCGACGCTGCGGTAACACAGGGTATCAAGGTTAACCGCGAGATGCTTGCTAACCTTACAAATGCTGACTTTGGTCTTGTTGTTGACGTTAACGTATCAGGCGAGGCTTATTGCCCAATCACAAACGGCGCTACCTCAAAGTCTTTGTTAAGCAGCGCTTTTGACTATTTTGATATTAAGGTTTCCGGTATCCCAAGCGAATTCGGTGACACAGCTATCGTATTCTGCGCTTACATAAAGGTTGACGGCGAGATTTTCTATCTTGACGACAGCACAACAAGCAAATCCGTAACAGGTGTAAGCTACAATTATTTGAAAGGCAAGGTGCAATAAATGAAATATACTGCTCCAATATACGAAAATGTAGCGGTTGACACAATTGATGTTATTTGTGCCTCTGCCACAGTTACAACCTACCAAGACAAGTACAACAACACTGTTGAAGAGCACAACTACTCCTTCTCAGACATTTTTAGCAAATTATAAGCTAAAAGCCCCCGTTTAATGCACAAGTCCGTTAAAAATGGACAATTGAAAAAAACACCCCCTTATGGTAGTTTCTTTAATTCTACCATAGGGGGTGTTTTTTGTGCTGTCTGCACAAAATGGTTCACTTCATTCAGCGGGGCTTTTTGTCACTTTTTCAAAGATTCATTTATACCGCTAAAGGTATCGTAGCTATATTTGTCTCCTTCGGCAGGGGCGGAGTTTTGCACGTAAGTGTACTCACTCTTGCCGTCCTTGCTAACCTCAATATATGCACCCACAGCAAAATCCGAGTTCTTGGTGGTATCGTTAAAGCCGATAACCTTTATCTCAAACCTTGCCATACCATATTTTTTCATATTAACACATATAGCGTCCTCTACGTCAAACAAGTCCTCTTGACCCAAAACAGTCTTAGATGCAACAAAAGCACCATAGTCAAAGCTCTTGCCTGTTGCATTCTCGTAAGCAACAAGAGAAGCATTGTCTACGTCATAGCCTATGACAACACCGTTTGTGCCTGCTTCTGCCATAGAGTAGCCAAGACATACGATAATTGCGCCAAACTGCTTTTCGCTCTCAATATCACCACACACTGTGCAGCTGTTTGTAACCACGCCGCTTGAGGTATATTTGCCCTGTGCAAATTCCTCTGACAAAGCATAATTATGCTCACCGCCTGAGCTAACCATCATTTTGCAACGTGTACACTCAATAATGCAGGAGTTTAGCGCACCCTCAGTGTCAAACGTATGAACGTCGTCATAAAAAATCTCACATCTGTTATAGCCTGTGTGGATAATGCCATAGCCGGCACCTGTTGACTCAGTTACCTGGTCAGCGGTAACAAATGTCATATAGGTGTTGTCCACTTGCTGTTCAAACAGCTTTGTCACAAGAGCACTTGGGTCCTCACCTACAATGTAGAAATTAACCGCGTTTGCGTGTCTATAAAACGTATTGGCTTGTTTAAAGGTAGCCTCGGCAGGAATATATACGTTTTTTAAATACGAATTTCCCTTAGTGCCTAAAAAGTTAAATCCTATTGTAACAGGTCCATCGCCTATAATCAAGGTTTCAATCTTGGTAGCAAGAAAGGAGCCTGAATCAAGCAAGGTAACGGAGTTCGGCACAACAATGGTACCACTCAAGCCTGAGCAATAAAAGCCGTTATAGCCAATGCTTTCAAGATTTTCCGGGAATGTGATTGACGTCAAGCTCTCACA
Source organism: Eubacteriales bacterium (assembly GCA_045532975.1). GTDB lineage: Bacteria > Bacillota > Clostridia > Oscillospirales > CAG-272 > RGIG2000. Next base: position 26,066 of record JAZSGX010000075.1, read on the forward strand.
GGATTGGAACGCGTTTGCGCCAATTGTCGTAAGGTGCTCACACCTTGAAATATCAATATTTTTAAGGGATTTGCAACCATTAAAGGCTGAGCCGTCAATAGTTTTCAGCTGGGAGTTTTCCGCAATTATTACGTTTTTAACGGGAGCACCGCCAAAGCCCTTAATAGATGTGACGGAAGCTGAAATATACACAGTTTCAAGTGACTTCCATCCGCTTGTAAACGTGGTGTTCAAAAAGTATGTGTAATAGTCAGACAAATAAACCTCTTTTACATTTATGGCTTTTGAGTTACAGCCGGTGCCAGAAAACACCTTTGGCGTGCCGCCAACTGCAATTTGGTCACGACAGTCAAATATAACAACGTCTTCCCAGTTATAAGTGCCACCATCTGTGTCGGTGGTTTTGTAAAGGGTATCACGGTTTATCTGGTCACCCGAAAGCGTACAGTAAGCCGTAACCTCTTCCCCGCTTAAAAGTGTCAATTTAATTGAGCAGTATTTTGTCATTTCAGCAGCGTTTGCTGAAATTGCAAAAATGCACACGAGCATAGCGATAAGTGCTAAGCACAACAAAATTTTCTTTTTCATATAAACTCTCCTTAGAAAAAAATTCCCTCATTTTTTCTATTATAACACAACTTTTTAACGATTTCAACTATGTTGCAAAAATGAATTGATTATTTCGAGTGTGCGTGTTATAATAGAAACAAATTAAGTTTTAAGGAGTTAATTATGAAAACGTTAGTAGTTGTTGTTGACGGTATGCGTCCTGATGCCCTTGTTAAAACAGAAAATGCCAAATTTATTTTGGAAAATTCACAATATACCTTAAATGCAAGGACGGTAACGCCATCTGTTACTCTCCCCTGCCATATGTCACTTTTCCACAGCGTTGACCCCTCACGTCACGGCACAACCACAAACGTTTTTACTCCTAATGTAAGACCTATAAACGGCTTGTGCGAGGTTTTGCTAAATAACAAGAAGACCTGTGCCTTCTTTTACAATTGGGAAGAAATAAGGGACCTGTCAAGACCCAATTCTCTTGCCTTTTCCTATTTTTGCAAGGGCAGACTGTACGGCTACGATAAAGCCAACGATATAATCACAGATGCGGCAATTGATTACCTTACAAAGAATGAAACGGATTTTACCTTCCTCTATTTCGGCTACACCGATATGGCAGGCCACAACCACGGTTGGATGAGCGAGGAGTATATGGCGGCTATGGAAAATAGCTTTGCCAACATTACCAAGCTATATGAAAAGCTCCCAAACGATTATGTGATAATAGTAACAGCCGACCACGGCGGCCACGACCGTACCCACGGCACGGCCTTAGACGAGGATATGATTATCCCCATTATAGCGCTTGACAAAAACGGAAAAACCGAGCTTGACCTAAGTGGCGCAAGCATTAAGGACATCGCCCCCACAGTCACCAACCTCCTTGACACCTGCCCCGACGACGAATGGGAAGGCAAAAG
>JAZSGX010000028.1:0-15108 GCA_045532975.1 Eubacteriales bacterium
CATGGCTACGATCCGACTTTATGGGTATTCAAGGGGGTCACTGTCACATTCAATGGACAACGTGTCGCTAATTTCACAATTGTGGTAGCCCTTGGTTAGCTTGATTTTTGCGGTTTTGAAAAGGGGAGTGTTTATAAAATACCTGCTATCGCACATACACACCTGTGCAAAGCCAAGGGCAGACAGCACATACCAAGCGGAAAGCTGACCTACGTCCTCATTACCGCAAAAGCCGAAAGCACCTGTGCGGTAAGCTTCCTTCTGCACCCGTCTTGTCCAATACTGTGTCCGCTTCGGCAAGCCCAAAACATTAAAGTAGTGGGTGATGTTGTGACACGGCTCGTTTGAATGGTTGTAGTCCTCGTTCCAAAGGCGGGAAAATACAGCCTTATCAAAAAGCCGTTCCAAAAGCTCGGTGGCTCTCTCTTTGCCAAAAAGCTCACAAAGACCCGATACGTCATATGGGGCAAACCAGCTCTGCTGGAAAACGTTGCTCTCGACACAACCGTACCCTTCATATTCATCCTTTATAGGTACAAATTTGCCTTCTTCGTCTCTTGCACCCATAAAACCACTTTCTTTATTAAAATTATTCTTATATGACATAGTACGGTTCATAAAGTGTTCGTAGTCCTCGTTCTTGCCAAGAGCCTTTGCCGTTTTAGCTAAGCAATAGTCAGCAAGCAAATATTCAAGTGTGTCACTCAAGGCATGAGGGATAAATGCTCCACTCTTGTATTGTTCACAGTCAGGGCGGAAGCTTTGGAAATTTTCATCCTTAATTGATAAAGCAGAGCTTTTGCAAACCTCGTAAGCCTTGTTGATATCAAAATTTCTAATGCCTTTTAGGTAAGCGTCGCAAAGGACAATGAGTCCCGGGTCGCCAACCATACAATGGGAGTCAATACCCATAAGCTCCCATCTTGGTAAGGATGTTTTCTTAGCCAAAGCAATGTTTAAAAGTGAATTTACCTCGTCGTTTACAGCCACAGGGTCAATAATTGTTAAAAGTGGGAACTCACTTCTATATACATCCCAGCCGCTAAACATTGTGCGGTGTGTATATCCTGCGTGGCAAATTTCTCCTTTGGGATTTACGTACCGTCCGTCACAGTCAACTGCGGTGCGGGGATCTAAGAGCGCGTGGTATAAGCAGGTATAGTAAAGGGTTAGGTCCGTTTGGTTTTCACCCTCGACTGTTGCAACGTCAAGGGCGCGCTCCCACGCCTCGTCTGCCTTTTTGTAAAGCTTGTCAAAATCGAAGTCGGGGCACTCAGCTCTTAAATTGTTTCTTGCTCCCTCTAAATCAACGTAGGAAATACCGCATCTTATTAAAATTTGCTCCTTTTCCTCAGTTTTAAAGCTTGCAAGCAGGTGCAAATCCTCACCCTGTGCCGAGCATATGCCTTCCTTTAAAAACTCTTCGTTTTCAAAAAACTTATATTCAAATTCCTTTGACATTTCAAGAGAAAAATATAGCTTATAGCCAATGCCACCGTGACCTCTGCCAAAGCCACCGCCCTTTGGTGTGCATATAATTTCACCCTCGATTTTCTTTCCGTCAACGACAACACTTTGTAGGTCAGCGTGACCGGCAATTCTGCGCGAAAAATTGAAAATAACGCTACCTGTGTCGCATTTTGGATAGGTAAAACGGAAAATGCCCGTATGGCAGCCGACTGTTGTCTCGGCAAAAATCCCATACCTTTCGAGCTGTACAGAGTAGTAGCCTGCCTTTGCTTTTTCATTCTCGTGGCTAAATTCCGATTTCCAGCCTGTTGTACCCTTTGAAAAAGGCACCTCTTCGTTTGAGCCACTGCGCAAATCGGTTTTGCCCAAGGTAGGCATAATTTGTAAATTTCCCAAGTCACCGTACCAGCCAATACCACTCATATGGTTAACGCTAAAGCCCTCTATTGTGCTTTGGCAATAGTTATAGCCTGTACCGTTGTCACCGCTTGTAGTTGTGTCGGGGGAAAATTGTACCATGCCAAAGGGATATGTAGCACCTGGGTGTGTTTTGCCACCACCGTGAAAGCTTTCACCTTGCTCGTCACCCACAGTGCCGATAATGGGGTCTATGTAATCAGTTTTCTTCATATAAAAACCTCGTTTATGCTTTTTTATTCCATTTTATCATAGGTAAACAAAGTTTTCAACACAAAATAATTGACAAATAAATATTTGTGTGCTATATTATTTTAAAAGTTATTTTTAAGAGAGGTCTAAAAAATGAAGGTTAGCTCATTACTTGGAGAAAGATTTAAGACAGCCCCTGCCGATTGCACTATTGAAAGCCAAGCGCTTATGGTACGCGGCGGCTATATGAAGTCTGTTGGTACAGGACTTTTCTCCCTATATATGCCTGCAAAGAGAATTACAAAAAAGATTGAAAATATCATCCGTGAGGAAATGGATAGGATTGACGGTCAAGAGGTTATGTTCCCTGTTGTTATGCCGGGCGCTCTTTGGCAGGAGTCTGACAGATATAACACAATCGGCTCCGAGCTTCTTCGCTTTAAGGATAGAAATGGTATTGATATGGTTCTAGGTATGACACACGAGGAGGCAGCTGTTCACCTTGCAAGAGATGCGGCGCAAAGCTATCAAAAGTATCCATTTATGATATATCAAATTCAGACCAAGTTCCGTGATGAGCCACGTTCTCGCGGCGGTCTTATCAGAACTCGCGAGTTTACTATGAAGGATGCTTATTCCTTCCACACCTCCCACGAGGATTTGGAGAGATACTACGATATTTGCTATAAGGCTTACGAAAGGATTTTTGACCGTTGCGGCGCACCAAACGTTGTTGCGGTTAAGTCTGACTCCGGTATGATGGGCGGTCGTGTTTCCCACGAGTTTATGCTGCTTACCGAAATTGGTGAGGACACTCTTGTTATTTGTGATGAGTGCGGCTACCGTTCCAATATGGAGGTTGCGGACTGCATTGTTGAAAATGTAAGCGGTGAGGTTGAAGACCTTGAAAAGGTATATACCCCAAGCCAAAAGACTATCGAGGAGGTTACATCCTTCCTCGGCAAGAGCGCTAAGGACTCCTGCAAGGCTGTGCTTTACCAAAGAAACGCTGACGACTCTCTTGTTATTGTGTTTGTTCGCGGGGATTTAGAGGTTAACGAAACAAAGTTAAGAAACCACTTGAAGGCAGAGGTTCACCCTGCTATTGTTACAGCCGATATGGGCGTAGTTGCAGGCTTTATCGGTCCTATGAATTTGCCGAAGAATATTACAATTGTGTTTGACGAGTCCTTGAAGGGCATTAACAGTCTTATCTGTGGCGCAAATGAGGAAAATTATCACGTAAAGGGCGTTAACCTTGAGCGTGACTTGGGTGATGTTGAGTACGTTAGCGTTGCAAAAGCTTACGAGGGTGGCATTTGCCCTGTATGTGGCAAGCACTCCATTTCAATAAAGCGCGGTATTGAGGTTGGTAACATATTCCAGCTCGGTACAAAATACACTGAATCTATGGGTATGCAGTATCTTGATGCAAACGGTGTTCTTCAGTACCCAATTATGGGCTGCTACGGTATAGGCGTTGGCCGTCTTATGGCTTCTGTTTGTCAGGTTAGCCACGACAAGTTCGGTCCAATCTGGCCTATGTCTATCGCACCTTGGCAGGTTCATCTTTGCGCTATCCGTGTTGATAACCCGGAGGTTAAGGAAACTGCTGACAAGCTTTATGAGGAGCTTAAAGCTCTTGGTGTTGAGGTTATTTACGATGACCGTAATGTAAGCGCAGGCGTTATGTTCTCTGATGCAGACCTAATAGGTGTTCCTGTCAGAATGATTGTTAGCCCAAGAACTCTTGAGCGTGGTGCGGTTGAATTAAGCGCTCGCGATAAGTCCTTCCAGCTTGACTTAAGCCCTGCAAATGCAGCCGCTGAAGCTCGTGCAAAGGTAAGAAAATTAATCGACGCAATCGACGCAAAAGCAAATCAAAGATAAAATATAAAAATCGGCTTTTCCCAAGCCGATTTTTAAATAAAGGAGAAATTATGCTTGAGATTATCAAGGGTGTTAAGAACGAGCGCCCCTTTTATTACTTTGAACAAATATCTAAAATTCCCCGCGCTTCAAGAAACGAAAAAGCAATATCCGACTATATTGTTAATTTCGCGAATGAAAGAGGCTTGTCTGTTTATCGCGACGAGGTAAACAATGTGCTAATTACCAAAAATGCGACACAGGGTAGGGAAAATGACTCGCCCATTATGCTCCAAGCTCACACTGACATGGTGGCGGAGAAGAATAACGGCACGTCCCACGATTTTGCAGCTGACCCAATCGAATTAATCCAAGAGGGCAATATCTTGCGCGCTAACGGTACAACGCTTGGGGCTGATGACGGCTTTGGCGTTGCGGTAATGCTCTCTGTCCTTGAAAACGACGAAATTTCCCATCCGTACCTTGAATGCTTGTTTACCTCAAGCGAGGAGGTTGGCTTGGAGGGTGCTTCCGCCTTTGACTATTCTCAAATTAAGTCTCGCAGAATGATAAATATGGATTCTGCTGAGGAGGACACGATCATTATCGGTTGCTGTGGCGGAATAAGAACAGAGCTTACAATTCCCGTGGCTTTTGAAAAGGGTAATTTCAATGCTTACCGTATCACCTTAGGCGGTCTTTGCGGAGGACACTCGGGTGAGGACATAAACAGGGGCAGACTCAACTCCCATATTGTAATGGGTAAGATTTTAAACAAGATTTATGAGGAAAACAAATTCCGTCTTTCATATATTTCGGGCGGTGACAAGGATAACGCAATTCCAAGAGAATGTGAATGTGTAATAGCGACGGAGAGTGACCTTGACTTAAGCTGGGTAAATGACTTTGCCCGCCAAATGCTTTTGGCAAAGGAGGACGGTGAGTTATTTGTAAAAGCAGAAAAAACAAACACGTCCTCGGCAATTTCTTCTGAAAGCACTGAAAAAATCCTTGAAATATTAAGCGTGAGAAATGCAGTTTTGTATTTCAGAACTGAGCCACCTATTTTACCCGAAACATCTCGCAATTTGGCAAGAATTAGAACAAATGAGGACAGTATAGTGATAAGCTTCTCATCTCGTTCCTATCTTGATTCAAGACTTGATGAAAGCATTTTTGAGCTTGATGCTTTGGCGAAAAAGCTGGGCGGAACTACATACCATCACGAAAGGTATCCGGGTTGGGCAAGTGATCCCGAAATACCTTTGGTTAAAAATTGGCAAAGTGCATTTTTGAAGGTAAGCGGAAAGAAAACCGAGCCGACCCTTATTCACGCAGGTCTTGAATGTGGCTTAATGTCGAAGGAGCTAAATGGTCTTGAGGCTATCTCTGTCGGCTGCAACGTACACGATCTTCACACCCCACAGGAAACTATGGAGCTTGACTCTATGGACAGGATTTTTGAAGCATTGCTTCAATTTTTGAAAAATTGCTAATTTTTTGGAGCTTTGATGTGAAAATCAAAGCTCTTTTTACGTTTACTTTACATTTGTTTATATTCAGTTAATAAATTGCGTGTATAATATTGACGTATAATGTCAAAGTATGGCTTTCTTTGGATGCAACTTGTCATGGTAAAGCCAATCATTTGAATAAGGAGAGTATATAAATACGAGCCAATTTATGAATAATGCAATAGACGGTAAGAAATTTGCCGAAATGCTTCTCGGCGGTGCTTCATCTCTTTCTCAGCACACACAGGAGGTTAACGATTTAAACGTTTTCCCTGTGCCTGACGGAGATACGGGTACAAATATGATGAAAACTTTGGAGGGGGGCATTTCCGAAATCGCATCTAAAGAGGATGCGAGCGTAGCTGACGTTTCACAAAGCTTCTCTCATGGCGTGCTTTTAGGTGCACGCGGTAACTCGGGCGTTATCCTTTCCCAAATTTTTGCGGGAATTAACGAGGAGCTGTCTCACCATAGCGAAATAGATGCCATCACCTTAGCCAAGGCATTCCAAAACGGTATTAAAAAGTCCTATGGTGCAGTTCAAAACCCAACCGAGGGTACGATTTTGACAGTGTTCAGAGAGGCTACTGAGTATGCCGCTTCAAGGGTATCTCAAAGCTCAACGGTTGAGGACTTTTTGGCAAACCACATATACCAAGCCCAAATTTCCTTGAATAAAACGAAGGAAATCTTGCCCGCTTTGGCGGAGGCGGACGTGGTTGACTCTGGTGCCGCAGGCTACCTATATGTAATAATGGGTATGTATCAGGTGCTGACAGGTCAGATGGTGGCTGACTATAAGCCAAGCGCGGAAAAGCAAAATGTGGACATTAATAGCTTTACAAGGGACTCCCTATTGGAGTTTGGCTATTGTACCGAATTTTTGCTTCGCTTAACCACAAATAAGGTTGACCCCGATAATTTTGATATTAACATAATTCTTGGTATGCTTGAGGAATTGAAGGGCGAGAGCATTGTTGCTTACCAAGAGGGTGACGTTGTCAAGGTGCACGTTCACACCTTTAATCCCGGTGTTGTCTTGTCTCGTGCCCAGGAGTTTGGCGAATTTTTGACTGTGAAGATTGAAAATATGTCAGTCGGTCACTCCGAAACCGCCGGAAAGCAGCCGAGCACAAGAGGGTCAGGTGCTGCACCTCGACCAAAGGAGAGTGACAAGAAGTTTTCTGTTTTGACAGTTGCCAGTGGAGAGGGCTTGTGCGCACTTTTCCGTGAGCTTGGAGCGGACGAAATTGTGGCTGGCGGACAGAGCGCAAATCCTTCAACCGAGGAGTTTATAGAAGCCTTTGAGGGATGTAATACGGAGCATATTATCGTTTTACCAAACAATAAAAATGTTTTCTTGGCAGCTAAGCAGGCGGCAGAGATGTATACTGATGCTAAGGTACACATTATCCCAACAAAGAATTTAATGCAGGGTTATAGCGCATTGTCGGTTATTACTCCTGGCATTACTGATATGGATATGCTTGTTTCCAACATTGAGGATGCGGCAGGCAGTGTTGTAGATGCTGAAATTACACAGGCTGTGCGTGACGTGACCTTGAACGGAAAAGAGGTTAAAAAGGGTGACTATATTGCCATTTCAAGCGGAGAGCTTGTTGCGGTAGAGGATAGTGCAGTATCAGCGATTTTGAGCATGCTTGAAACTGTTGATATGGACGACTATGAGATTATTACCCTGTTTACAGGCAAGGGCGTGTCCGAGGAGGAGCGCGTGGACGTAACGGAGCAAATTGAGGAGGCTTATCCCGATTGTGCTGTCGAGGTTTACGAGGGTGGCCAGGATGTATACGATTATTTGATTGCGATTGAGTAAGGAGAGAAGCTATGTACAAGGTTGTTATTGATACACAAGGGTCGGACAAGGGGGCACTAACCGTAATTAAGGGCGCAAAGATGGCTCTCGATAAGTTCGATGAATTAGAGGTTCTTTTGTCAGGTGACGAGGCGGTTATCTTAAAGGAGTGTGAGGCTCTTGGTATGCCAATGGACAGAGTGGAGATTTTGCACGCCCCTGACGTTGTTACTAACTACGATTCACCTGTAACCGCGCTTTTTGAAAAACCAAATTCCTCTCTTGTTAAGGCAATGGATGCTCTTTCCAAAAGAGATGATTTGGTTGGCTACGTTGGTGCAGGCAACACAGGTGCTGTTATTGCTTGCTCAGCGAGATATTTGGGCGGTAAAAACAGAGTTCGTCCCGCCTTGGCAGGAGTATTGCCAAGCGTCAGCGGCGGTCTTACCTGCGTTGTTGACACAGGTGCAACTATTGACTGTGATGCTAATATGCTTTTACACTTTGCAAAGCTCGGCTCCGATTTTATGAAAAAAATGTACGGTATTGAGTCCCCACGCATCGGTCTTTTGTCCAATGGAGCAGAGGAAACAAAGGGCAATAAGGTTGTAAAAGAGGCTCACCAGCTTATTAAAAATGAGCCAAGCCTTAATTTTATTGGCAACATTGAGGGCTCTAACGCTTTGTCCGGTGAGTGCGACGTTTTGGTTTGTGACGGCTTTGCAGGCAACCAGGTTTTAAAGGTAACTGAGGGTACAGCAAAGCGTATAATAATGGATATCGTCAAGTATGCAAAAATGACAGGTAATGACGAAATTATGAAGCTCGTTGGTCACCTAATGTCACTTTACGACTTCGGCTCCTTGGGTGGCGGTAATGTTTTGGGTACAATTAAGCCTGTTATAAAGGCACACGGCTCCAGTGACGAAAAGGCAATTGTCAGCACAACTAAGATGGTTTTGAATATGGTGCAAAACAAAGAAATGTTTGATAAAAAAATAAGCGAAAGCTTTATGAAGGAGATATAAAAAATGGCTAAGGTTAAAATTTTATGTACATCATCAGGCGCGGTGCAGTTTGCACCTGAAAGGTATCAGAAGTATGACATTGACATTGTGTCGCTTCACATCACATTTAAGGGTGTTGACCGTTTAGAAAAGGATGTTGACCCACAGGAATTTTATTCCCAGCTTGAAACTCTTGAGGACCCAAAAAACAATTTGCCAAAGACCTCGTTGCCATCCGTTACTGAGTTTAAGGAGCATTATGATAAGGCAGTAGAGGAAGGCTATGACACAATACTTGTATTCACTCTTTCAACAGGACTAAGCGGTAGCTACGGTGTTGCTTGCTCAGTTGCTAAGGAATATGAGGGCAAGATTAAAATTCACGTTGTTGATACAAAGACAGCAGCTTTCTGTGAGGGTATCCACGCAGTAAAGGCAGCAGAAATGCTTGAAAAGGGTATGAGCGTTGAGGATGTTTTGAAGGAAACCGAGTGGGCGATTGCTCACCAGGAATTCTTGGGCACTGACGCAAAGCTTGACTACCTTATTTACAACGGCAGACTAAAGGGCGCTAAGGCATTTATGGGTAAAATGCTCAAAATTTGCCCTGTGCTTCAATTTAGCAGAGATGGCTTCCTTGAGGCTGTTGAAAGTGTAAGAACACAGAAAAAGGCAATTACCCGTATGTGTGAAAAGGTTCTTGAATTGATTGGTGACAGAAAGCCTGAGGATTATATACTCTTCCGCGTATTTACAGGCGCATCAATGGAAGAAGCTCTTATTGAGGCTGAGGCAAAGACAGGCTTAAAGCCAAATCACGAGAGTGTTGTTATGACCCCATCCAGCGGTAGCCACAACGGTCCTTGGCTTGGCGCATATGGACTTTATATGCTTCGCAGAGAGGACGAGGCTCTATAATAGCTTCAGTTTAATAACAGGTTAGGAGAAAGACAATGCTTGAAAAATTAAAAGGAATTTTAGAAAGAGTTCTTCCCGGTGTGGACGTAAACAACGTAACCGCGGAAACAAGACTCATTGAGGATTTGGGCTTTGATAGCCTTGCTCTTATGATGATGTCAATGGAAATCGAGGATGCCTTCGGCTTCAGATTTACAGAGCTTGTTACCTTTGAAACAGTAGGTGACGCTTGCGCATACCTCGAAAACAAAATATAAAAGCTAAAGGGCGGTCAATAAACCGCCCTTTTTTCTTGATAAGTACAATATTTATAGGCACAAATGCGTATAGTGAAATGTTTTGCTATCGCAAAACGTGAAATAATGTTCTGGCGAACATTGTGAAATATCTCATTCCACTCGATGTGAAATGAAATTTGCTCACGTTCGCGTAGCGAACATTTCATATTTGCGAAGCAAATATTTCACCGCGTAGCGATTTCACTTGCCCGAATGGGCAAATTTCATTGGCGCAGTGTCCTTAACGGAACTGCGCCAAATCTCTGCCTTTTGTGTTTTAGCCAAGTTTAAATTACTTAACCTCTGCCTTAGCGCCAGCCTCTGTAAGCTGCTTAGCGATATCTTCAGCTGTTTCCTTAGATACAGCCTCCTTAAGTGTCTTAGGAGCGCTCTCAACGAGTTCCTTAGCTTCCTTCAAGCCAAGACCTGTGATCTCACGAACAACCTTGATAACATTGAGCTTGGATGCACCAGCATCAACAAGAACAACGTCAAACTCTGTCTTCTCCTCAACAGGAGCAGCAGCAACTGCAGCACCAGCAACTGCAACAGGAGCAGCGCTTACGCCGAATTCTTCCTCAACTGCCTTTACAAGGTCAGCAAGCTCAAGAATGGTGAGTGTTTTGATTTCTTCAACGATATTTGTAATCTTTTCGTTAGCCATGATTAATAATCCTCCGTATTAATTTAAAATATAATTTTTATAATCTTTTACATTAATTAGGCAATGTAATAGCCATATGCTGCAGAAAATTATTCTGCTGCTGCCTCGCCGCCCTTGCTGTCGATAACAGCCTGAATAGCGCGAGCAAAGCCTGAGATAGGACCCTGGATGGAGCCCAAGAATCTTGCAAGAAGAACTTCTCTTGATGGGATATCTGCAAGAGCCTTAACAGTGTTTGCATCAACAACTGCGTTTTCAAGGAAACCGCCCTTGATTTCAAAGGTTTCAACCTTATCTGCAAACTCCTTAGCAATCTTAGCAGGAGCAACAGGATCGTCGTAACCGATAGCGATAGCTGTCATACCGTTAAGAGCGCTCTTGATGTCGCCATAACCAACCTCGTCACATGCACGGCCGATAAGAGTATTCTTAATAACCATGTAGTCAACGCCAGCTTTTCTGAATGCAGCACGCATCTTTGTATCGTTTTCAACTGTGATACCCTGATATTGAACAAGAACACCACTCTGCGCTTTCTTGATTTTTTCAACAAGGTCAGCAACAATGGCTTTCTTTTGTTCGAGAACTGAATTACTTGGCATAAAACAACCTCCTTAAATATTTCCTTTAAACAAAGGTCAAAACAAAAAGTCTTTTTCCAAATTTGCAAAAATGCACACCGAAAAAAGACTTAATTATCGTATTAAATAATTTAGCTTTTCCTCGGTAGGGAGCATATTCTGCTATTACTGTGACCTACTGTCTTTGGATTTGCCTTGACATTATAGCACAGGGTAAGTGCTTTGTCAATAGTTTTTTAAAAATTATTTTATTTTCCTGATATCCGTGCCTGAAAACACCTTAATTTCAAAATCTCCAAAGAGTCTGCTGGTGATTCTGTCATTGTAAAGCTTTCTTATTTCCTGTGAATTTAAGTTGGTGCTTAATATAATAGGAAGCTTTTTATTCAAGCGAGTGTTAATTAGGTTGTAAAGGCATGACACGGTAAAGTTAGTAATGACCTCTGTGCCTAAATCATCAATAATTAATAGGTCACACTCCAAATACTTTGTGGAAACAGGCTCCTCTCCGTTATATCTGTCACGGAAGCGGTCGCTTTCAAAATCAGAAAAAATATTTGTAGCAGTTTCGTAAATTACATAGTAGCCCTTTTCAATAACAGTCTTTGCAATGGCTGTGGAAAGGTGAGTTTTGCCTAAGCCTGTGCCGCCTATGAAAAGTAAATTTGCACTATTTTTGTCAAAGCCATTAGCATAGCCCTTTAAATCGTCAAAAAGACAGGACATTCCTTCACGCACATTCTCCGGGTACATCTCAAGAGAGAAATTTTCAAAGCTTTGTCCCGAAATAAGCTGACCAACACCGGATGCCTCAAGCTGCTTTGTAATAAGAGCGTTTCTTAGGCAGGAGCACATCTTTTCATTTATATAGCCTTGGTCCTTACACTTGTCACACTCGTATTTCATATCGGTGTAGTCGGCGGGCAAATCTACGCCTGCCAAAATAGAAGCGCGCTTTTCCTGTAGCTCCTTGTTTTTTTCTTTGATTATAGCAATTCTTTCCTCTAAGCCCTCCTTACCCTGCAAGGATGCACCTAAAATCTGCAAGCCTGTTGAGGAAAGCTCATAGTCAAGAGATTTTAATTCGGGAGCTAAGCGGTAAGCCTCTAAAAGTCGAAGCTTGCGAAAATGCTCATTATTTTTACGCTTTTTGTCAAATTCGCTGAAAACTGATTCTACAATTTCTTTTGAATAACTCATTTTTTCTTAGCCCTTTCCATCATTTTTTCATTGGAACGCTTTAGAGCCGCCTCAAAAAAGTCGTCCGTTTCAAAGGTGGACATAGACATTTTCTGCTTGCTCTTATATTCTTCTTGTGATTTTTCCGCATCCTCGGCGGTCTTAATACCCGCAATCTGCCAATTATCGAGGATTTTCGCCATATAGGAATAGGAAACCTTACCTGTTTTTTCAACCGTTATTTCATAAGCCTTGGTCAAAAGCTCGATAGATAGCTTCAAGCCAATCCACTTTTCAATATAGCTCTTTTCACTCTTGGTAAACTCGCGCTCACCAATGCCCAAAAGCTTTCTTATTTTGTATTCAAGGCTTCTCTTATTTCTGCGGGCAGAAAAATGCGCCTCTAATTTTGAATAGGAGGAAATTCCCTCGTCATAAAGGTTAGCCGCGGTTTTTCTGATATAAGCCCAGCTTGCCTTGTCGCTTTCCACACAATGCTCTAAAAGTAAAAGCACGTATTCGTCACTGAATTTAAAGTAGCTCTTTAACTGCATTACGTTATTGTAATCCTGGGCGGTAAAGGACTTGCCAAGGACGTTTTGACACTCGTTACAAAGAGCGCGGAAATCCTTGTTTTTCTCAACATAGTCAAGTATTTGTCTGCCTGTGTAGGTTGGCTCTCTGTTTTGCACCTGTGCCTCGGTTACAGAAGCACTTGCAATGGCAACATCTAAGCCATCGGCATTTAAAACCTCATTTTTTACCCAAAAGGCAATAGCGTTTTTTATCTCGTTTACGCTCATATCAAGACGCTGGCTAATTGTAGTCAAGTATGGCTCAACGTCGCTTAAGTAAGCAGGGGAACTACAAAGGGTCAAAAGTACCCGCAATTGTCCCTCGTCAGCTAAGGGAGCTAAATCCGCCACACGTGACGGCAGATTTAAAATCCCACCTGTGTATTTTATCTCTATTTTCATTTTTTCTCCAAATTAATTTTGCATTTTGCGGCGGAAGATACCACCCGCCCTACGTGTTTGCGCGTGATTTAGTAAATCAATTTTGCATTTTGCACTTTGCATTTTGCATTTAAGAAGGGTACGCGTTTAAGCTTTCGTCAGCAACCGTGCCATTTAAAAATTCATAGTAGCCCTGTGCGCCAATCATTGCTGCATTGTCACCGCACAGGCAAAGCTCGGGAGCGTAAAAGACTGCTTTTTTGCGCTTGCACACACTTTCAATTCCTGCTCTTATGTGGGAGTTTGCGCTGACTCCCCCAGCTAAAACAATCTTATCGTAGCCTGTTTTGTCAAGAGCCATTTTCACCTTAGATTTAATAGCCTCAACAATAGAGTGGGTGCAGGATGCGGCAATGTCCTCTCTCGGTAGCTCCTCGCCCTTTTGGTTTTTAGTGTTTATGTAGTTTACAACTGCGGTTTTAAGACCGCTAAAGGAAAAGTCAAGGGTGTCCTTGGAAATTGCGGGAGAGGGAAAATCAATAGCGCTCTTGTCACCCTGTGCGGCAAGCCTGTCCATAGCCGCCCCACCCGGGTAAGGCAAGCCCATAACCCTACCTATTTTGTCAAAGCATTCTCCTGCCGCGTCGTCACGGGTTGCGGCAATTTCCTCAAATTCCGTGTAGGACTTAACGTCAAAGAAGGATGTGTGTCCACCTGATACAACAAGAGCTAAAAATGGTGGCTCAAGCTGTGTGTGGGTTAAGTAGTTAGCCGCCACGTGACCCTTAATGTGGTCAACAGGCACCAATGGAATATTGTTGGCAAAGGCTAAGGATTTTGCAAAGTTAACCGCCACCAAAAGGGCGCCGATAAGACCGGGACCGATGGTAACGCAAATTGCTCCAATGTCGGATAAGGAAACCTTTGCAGTGTCAAGAGCCTCATATGTAATTTTAGAAATTGCCTCAATGTGGGCGCGGCTTGCAATCTCAGGCACAACACCACCGTAAAGGGCGTGGATATCAACCTGAGATGCGATAATATTTGACTTTAAAATTCTTTTGCCCTCATCCATTTCCAAAACCGCACAGGCAGTTTCGTCACAGGAGGATTCAAATGCTAAAATGTACATACCAAAACTCCAACTAAAGCTCTAAATTCATTAAAATCGCATCCTCGCGGGGGAGCGAAAAGTGGTTTTTTGAAATGCCCACAGGCACAAAACCGTATTTTTTGTAAAGAGAGATTGCGCCCTCGTTAGATACGCGCACCTCTAAAAAGTATTTTATAACGCCATGCTCCTTGCCATAGTCAAGCAAGGCTTCCATAACCCTTTTGCCAACCCCTTGTCGTTTAAATTCGTTTTTGGTGGCAAAATTTATAATCTGGCACTCGTCAATAATTACGGTAAAGCTAACGTAACCCGCAACCACGCCGTCTATTTTGGCAACAAGCACGCTTGAAATTTCGCTGTCGTAAATATCTAAAAAGTCCTTTTCCTTAAAAGGGGTGGAAAATTCCTCTTTTTCTATTTGAACAAGGGCGGAAATGTCCTCTTTTTCAAAAAGAGATACAGTCAAATTTTCCATATTAATAACCGAATTTACCTGACAGGCTGTCGTCATTATCAATCCAGTCCTTAACGTAAACAGTGGTGTATTCAAGCTTGGTGTTGCGTATAACGACCTTGTCAATACCCGAGTTGATAATCTGACGCTTGCACATCATACAGCTATTCATACCGCCAATTATATCTCCTGTTTTGGGGTCGGTACAGCACATGTAAAGGGTAGCACCAAGCATTTGCTCTCTTGAAGCGGCAATAATGGCGTTTGCTTCAGCATGCACGCTTCTGCAAAGCTCATACCTCTCACCCTTAGGAATACCTAAGCTGTCACGGTAGCAGGAGCCAAGCTCGTTGCAGTTTTTTCTGCCTCTTGGGGCACCGTTATAGCCCGTTGACACAATAACGTCATTTTTTACAATAATAGCGCCAAATCTACGCCTTAAGCAAGTGCTTCTTTCCGATACTGTTTGCGCTATGTCAAGGTAATAATTATTTTTTGAAACACGTTCCATAAAAACCTCCGGTTTTATTTTGCCTGCGGCAAAGTGAAATTGTGCTACGCACAGTGAAATTACTTTGTAGTGAATTTCTTGCCACAGGCAAGAGTGAAATTTTTGCTACGCAAAAGTTAAGGTTGAATTTTGCACGGCAAAATTCATTTGTTGTAGGGACGGGCGTCC
>JAZSGX010000030.1:0-45816 GCA_045532975.1 Eubacteriales bacterium
TACCCCGGTTATAAGTTTAAAGCGGTAGATAGCTTAATAACCAATTTCCACCTGCCTGAAAGCACCCTTTTAATGTTAGTTTCCGCCTTGGCTGGCAAGGAAAGAATTATGGATGCCTACGAAACAGCGGTAAGTGAGAAATATAGGTTTTTCTCTTTCGGTGACGCAATGCTCATCGAATAATTCGCTGTTATGCTGCGTTGCTCCTCAATTTAGACCTCAACGTACATTTAGTACGTTATCGCCCTAAGTTTGCGGTGCGCCTTGCCTAACAACAAATTCTTCTGATGAGTGCCTTGTTGAATAATTCGCTGTTGTGCTGCGTTGACACTAGCACTAATTCGATGTGGCGTGTCTTTGCTTCACAAATACTTGAATAGTTAACGATTTTTGGAGAAAAAATGAAAGTAATAGCAATAGTTGGACCTACGGCGGTAGGCAAGACCGCTTTGGCAATTGAGCTTGCTAAGCGGTATAACGGTGAGATTATTTCCTGTGACTCTATGCAGGTTTACCGTGGAATGGACATTGGCACGGCTAAGCCCACAAGGGAGGAGCTAGCACAGGTCAAGCATCATCTCATAAATATAAAAATGCCAAATGAGAGCTTTTCCTGCGCGGACTATGCGGTTTTGGCAAAAAAAGCAATTAATGACATAGTAAAGCGCGGTAAAACGCCGATTTTCTGCGGTGGCACAGGGCTTTATCTTGACAGCGTTATTGAAATTCCGTCATTTTGCGAAACCGCAAAGGATGAGGAATATCGCGCCTATCTTGAAAGCTATGCCCGTGAAAACGGTAACGAGGCAGTACATAAAATGCTTGCGGAGATTGACCCTGAAAGCGCGGCTGCTACACACGCGAATAATGTAAAAAGAGTGATACGCGCTCTCGAAATATACAAATGCACAGGGGTAACGAAAAGTGAGTGGGACAGACGCTCCAAGGAGGTTAAGCCACCTTATGATGCAACGGTTTTGTTTCTGACCTGCGAGGATAGAGAGGAAATGTACCGACGTATTGACCGTCGTGTTGATATTATGATGGCAGAGGGCTTGATGTTTGAGGTGCGTGGACTTTACGAGGCGGGGCTTTTAGACCCAAAATACACCGCGTCCGGCGCTATCGGTTACAAGGAGCTTTTGCCTGCGGTGAATGGCACAGGCACGGTTGACGTTGGGGTGATGGAATTAAAAACCGCCACGCGCCATTATGCTAAGCGACAGCTAACCTGGTTTAACAAGAAAAAAAGCTATCACAAAATATATGTAGATAAGGAAAATCCGCTTGAAAGAGCAATGGAGATTTTGGGGGATTTTAATGGATAAGGCACAACTACAAAGTAATTACCAAGCAGTTTTGGAAAACGTGAAGAAATATGAGGGAGCAAGGCTTTTGCTTGCCACGAAAATGCAAGGCTGTGAGGACATAAATTTTCTTATAGAGCAGGGCGCTTACTTAATTGGCGAAAATAAGGTGAACGAGCTGCTTGAAAAATATGAGGGATACGACAAAAGGGCGGAAATCCATTTTATCGGTACTCTACAATCAAACAAGGTGAAATACATTATTGATAAGGTTAGTCTAATACACTCTGTTGACAAGCTTTCCTTGCTTGAAGAGATTGACAAGCGAGCAGGGAAAATAGGCAAAATTATGGACGTGCTGATTGAGGTAAACAGTGGCAAGGAAGAAAACAAGGGCGGTGTTTTACCCGAGGACGTGTCTGATTTTTACGAAAAAACCAAGGAATTTAAAAACGTGCGCGTGCGCGGTCTTATGACTATGGCGCCAAGGTGCGAAAGCCGAGAGGAATATTTAAAATACTTTGGACTTACAAAAAAGCTCTTTGATGAGTTATTTGGAAATGACGAAAATGCCATACTTTCAATGGGGATGAGCGAAAGCTATGAATATGCTTTAGAAGCAGGGGCAACCATTGTAAGAGTGGGTAGCAAGATATTTGGAGAAAGGAAATATTAAAATGGGAATTTTTTCAAGATTTAGAAAGAGCGCGCTTGAGGATTACGAGGACGAGGAAGAGCGTGAGGAATACGAGGTAGAGGAAAAAACGGTTGATGTTGAGGCAGATGCGGCGCTTGAAAGCAGTTCATTGGAGCTTAAAATTTTCAAGCCGAAAACAATGGCTCAGCTTTTGCCTGTTGTTGACCATTTAAGAGCAGGAAAAACCGTATTTTTAAACCTTGAGGAGGTTGAGCCTGCCCTTTACCGCAGAATGATAGATTTTATAAGCGGTGCATCATACGCTATGAAGGTTGCTATTAAAAAAGCAACGGACAACTCCTACTGTATAGCACCAAACGATGTTGACGTAAGCGGTGAGGCATTTGAAAATACAAATGACGACGAGGACGAGTTTTTCGATATTTAAAAATGGGAATGATATTTTATTTATTGAACACCTTGCTTTATGTGTTTGATTTGTTTTTGCTTGTGCGTGCGGTTTGTTCTTGGGTGCCGTCCTTTCGCGAAAGCGCGGTATATAACCTTTCCTACACGGTAACTGAGCCGATTTTGAGACCCATACGCGATATGCTGCACAGGTTTGAGTGGGCAAGACGTTGTCCTATTGATTTGTCGTTCCTGGTTGTTATTTTGCTTGTAAATGTGTTCTCGGGAGTGACAAGCTATTTGGCTGTAAGATTTAGCTGAAATTGGAGTTAATATGAGTAAGAAAAAGACGTTAATTATACTGATTTCTATAATCCTTGGCGGCATCGGTATTGACTTGTTGACTAAGCTTTTGGTGGCAGGCTTAATGACGCTTGGTCAAAGCGTGCCGTTGATACCGGGTGTTTTGAACTTGACCTATATACACAACAAGGGCGCGGCATTTGGTATGCTCAGTGAGCATCGCTGGGTGTTTATGGTTATTTCTACCGTTGCCATTATCGGCATTGGCATTTATCTTTTCGGCTTTTGCAAGGAAAGAATGCTTTTGCGCGTTGGCTTGGCTATGATTATAAGTGGTGGACTTGGCAATATGGTTGACCGTATTTTCTATGGCTACGTTATAGATATGATAGACTTTTGCCTGTTCCCCTTCTGGAAGTGGATTTTCAACGTGGCAGATGCCTTTGTTTGCGTAGGCGCGGGAGTGGTTGTATTATCCCTTATTCTTGATATTATCAAGGAAACACGAAATAAAAAGAAGACAAAAGAAAAAGATGAAAATAAGTAGTGAAAATGTAAAAAGACGCTTAGACGTGTTTGTTTTTGAAGCTTTAGGCATCACTCGTTCCAATGCTCAGGGGATGATTGAAAGCGGTCTTGTTACCGTAAACGGCAAGGTGGAGAGCAAAAACTACCGTCTGCGCGATGGCGACGAAATTGAGATAGAGGAACAAGAGCCTGAGGTGTTAAATGTCGAGGCAGAAAATATCCCTCTTGACATTGTTTTTGAGGATGACGATATTATTGTTATCAATAAGCCCTCGGGTATGGTTGTGCATCCTGCCCCGGGGAATGAAAAGGGTACTCTTGTAAACGCCCTTTTGTATCATTGCAAGGGCTCTCTCTCAGGTATAAACGGGGTTATACGTCCCGGTATTGTCCATAGAATTGATAAGGACACAAGCGGTCTTTTGGTTGTTGCAAAGAATGACGAGAGCCACGTGTTTTTGTCATCCTTGCTAAAGGACCACGGTATAAAAAGAGTTTATCACGCCTTGGTTGTGGGGCACTATAAGGAAAGCCGCGGTACAGTTAATGCGCCTATTGCCCGTCACCCTGTTGACAGGAAGAAAATGGCTGTTGTGGCAGGCGGACGAGAGGCGATTACCCACTATGAGGTTATTGAGGAATACCCATCCTTTACCTATGCCCGCTTTCAGCTTGAAACAGGCAGGACCCACCAAATAAGAGTCCACACAAGCTACATAGGTCATCCAATAATCGGTGACGAGGTTTACGGTGGCGGCAAAACCACATTTGAAAAGAATAATAAATCCCTGCTTGACGGTCAAATCCTCCACGCAAAGATTTTGTCCTTCCCCCACCCACGCACAAGGGAAGAGTTGACCTTCGAGTGCGAGCTACCCGATAACTTCAAAAAGCTTTTGGAAAGGTTAAGAAATGATAGTTTTTGATAAGCTGTGGCTTTTGATGAAGGAAAAGGGTGTTTCTACCTATACACTTCGTGAGGAATGTGGAATTGACAGCAAGACTGTACGTCGCCTGCGAGCCAATGAAAATATAGAAACAAAGACAATTAACAAGCTTTGCGCCGCGCTTAAATGTAAGATTGAGGACATAATGGAGTATGTTCCCGAATAAAAAGAAAAACCGACCCTGTGTCGGTTTTTTGCTTATTTGAGACGTGATTATAAGTGAATTTTTATCATTTTGTCAATTCACCGCGCAAGTTTTCTTCCATCAAGTGCTTTATTTCCTCCTTTGAAAAGCCTTGGCTAAAGAGGTAGTAAAGCTTGGCAACAGATGCTTCTGTTGTCATATCATATCCGCTGACAGCTCCAGCTTCCTTTAATGGCGAGCTTGTAGCATAGGTGCCAAGAGAAACGGTACCCTGTGGACATTGGGAGCAAACTGCAACCACACTGCCTGCATTAAATGCTTTCCTGATAATGGGCAAAAGGCTATCTCCCTCACCCGGGATGTTGCCTGCGCCAAAGGTTTCAAGCACTATGCCACGGAGCTTTTCCGTCATCAGCTTGTCAAAAATAGGGAAGCTAATACCCGGGAAAACCTTTAAAACACCAATTGGCACGTCCTCGAATTTCTTTAGCTCCAAGGGTGCGTCATCATTTGTTTTAGGCGGTGGGGGTACGGGCAAATATCTAATGCTAATGCCTGCCTCGGCTAAGCGTGGGCAATTGGGGGAATCAAAGGCTAAAAGACCGTCAGCCGACATCTTGGTAGCTCTGTTTCCGCGCAAAAGTCTGCCGCCAAAGTATAGGCAAACCTCACGCACTCGCGCTTCACCAGCGATGATTAACGATGTGACAAGATTGTCCTGCCCGTCGCTCCTAACCTCGCAAAGAGGTATTTGCGAGCCTGTCAAAATAACAGGCTTGTTTAGATTTTTCAGCATAAAGGACAACGCGGCGGCGGTGTATGCCATAGTATCAGTACCGTGCAAGATTACAAAGCCGTCATAGCTATCGTATCTTTTTGCAATTTCCTCGCCTATTTTGTTCCAGTCGTTAACCGCCATATCTGATGAGTCAAGAAGTGGATTCATTTCATAAAAATCGTAAAGGGGCATGCTTTCGTCCTGTAAGTCGGAAATAGAGGACAACACGGTTTCAAGATAACCCGCCTTTGGTAAATAACCGTGGGTGCTTCGTATCATACCGATTGTGCCGCCTGTGTGGATTATACAAATGTGCTTTTTGTTCATAAAAACCTCGCAAAAGCTTTTTTCAAAAACATTTTAACACAAAAAAATCGTTTTGTAAACAAAAACCATTGACTATTGGCTGCGAAAGTGCTAAAATAGGTGAAAAGTGAATAGAATTTCAGGGAGAGGTGAAAATCCTTATCGGTGGTAAAGTCCACGAGCGCATTTGCGTTGACTTGGTGCAACTCCAAGACCGACGGTTATAGTCCGGATGGGAGAAATTCAAAATGGGGACGCTTGTGTTAATGCTTGCTTTATGCACACGTGGTCCGTAATTTTGCCTTTTTGCACCTGAAATTTCAGGTGCTTTTTTATTATTGCAAAGTGCTACATAAAGCGGGATGGCAAGCCCATCCCCAACAACGTGGATTTGGGAGAAGACTATGAACAACAAAACAAGATATATAGCGACAGTTGGTATGCTTTCTGCCTTTGCATACATACTTGCGGTGATTGGGCATTTTGTCCCTATTTATTTCAACGATTTTTTAAAGTATGACCCGAAGGATGCCATAATAGTTATGGCTGGCTTTGCCTTGGGTCCTGTTTCGTCTATTATAATTTCCGTAATTGTCGCTTTTTTGGAGCTTATAACCATAAGCACAACGGGCGTTATTGGCTTTGCTATGAACATTATTTCCAGCGTTGCCTTTGCTACTGTTGCCGCTCTTGTGTATAAGTACAAAAAGAGTATTAGTGGTGCGGTATGCGGTCTTTTGCTTTCCTCCGCGGTGACGGTAGGCGCTATGCTTTTGTGGAATTATTGGATAACTCCGATTTATATGGGCGTGCCGAGGGAAATGGTGGCGGGCATGCTTCTCACTGTTTTCTTGCCCTTTAACGTAATTAAATGCGGACTTAACGGAGCCTTGACAATGCTGATTTACAAGCCTTGCGTACAAGCAATGCGTCGGGTGGGGCTTATAAAAATCAAGTCAACATCTGCTATAAAAAGACCAAAAAGCAATTTGCGCGTTGCCCTTCCGTCATTGGTTGTAATGGCGTTGATGATAGCATTATTTATAATTTTTAAGTTAAACGGTTGACAAGATTCGCTTTTGCGTGGTAAAATGATAAAAAGAAATCCCCATGGAGAGGTGACAATATGAAAAAAATTTTAGCGCTGATGATAGGAATGTTAGCTTGCATTACGCTTGCTCTTAGCATATCTGCCGCAGAGACCAAAGGAGAAAACGGTATTTATTGCTCCGATACAAACGAGTACGGTACTGTAAACATAATTGAGGGGTACGATTATTCCGCAAAGCTTTCCTTGGAGCAGCGTATGGTCCTAGATAACGGTGACGGTACATATTCAACGTTTCCGTCTGCCTACGCCCTTGACTATAATAAGGACGGTAAAAAGCGTGGCGAGAGATTTCAGTATTTTGACCCGTCCATCTTAAATGACGAAACAGGCTATACTTATAGTCACGCGAGTGTTGTAAGATATGAAATTCCTGAGGGAATCACAACAATACATCACGATGACAGGGCGAATATTAATTTCAACTCCTGTAAAAACACCGTTGAGGTTACGTTCCCGTCAACTCTTGTTACGTTTACCAAGAGCAACTTTTTGGATTCTATGACCTCCCTTAAAAGGGTAGATATGTCCGCTTGTACATCTCTTACCAAAATGGCAAATAGCATGCTGTATAAGTGCCCTGCAATTGATGAGGTTATTCTTGGCCCTGCTTTGACATCCTTGCCCAATAACACCTTTCAAGAATCGGGTATTGTAACTGTTACCATTCCCACAAGCATAACTTCCATAGGTCAGTACGCGTTTTATAATTGCAAGAGCTTAAACAGCGTCACTATGCACGACGGCGTCACATCTATTGGCTCAAAAATGTTCCAATATTCCACAATTAAGGAGTTTACTGTTCCCCAAGGGGTAACGTCTATTCCGCAGGACTGCTTCCACGGTTGCACATCCTTGACAAGCGTTACAATGTCAGATAATGTTACGTCAATGGCTGGTTACATATTCAACGGCTGTACCGCTTTGTCAAGCGTACGGTTGTCTGATAACATAACCACAGTAAATTCATATACCTTTAGCGGTTGTACATCACTTGCTGAAATCACGTTGCCGTCTAAGCTGACGACGGTTCCCGGTGCTATGTTTAGAGGATGCTCGGCGCTTAAGAGCATAGTAATTCCAAATAGCGTTACTTCTATTGGCAATCAAGCCTTCTATAATTGCTCATCTCTTGCAAGCGTTGTTATGTCTAACGCTGTTCAAAGCATAGGCAAGGAAGCTTTTGCAGGATGCAAGCTGTTAGCTGCAATTACATTACCAAATACCTTGACGTTCATTGACCAATATGTATTTAGCGGCTGCTCTGCATTAACATCAGCAATTTTCGAGGAAGGTGCAAGCCTTGAAACAGAGCTTGTCGGTACCTTCCAAAACTGTTCATCCCTTGCAACGGTTAAGCTCCCCGACGGCATTACAGGCATAGGCTACAACTGCTTCTACAAATGCTCAGCATTGACAACGATAGAGGGCGGTATTCCCTCAAGCGTTACTACATTAGCTCAAAGTGCTTTCAATAACTGTACACTTTTGGCTGATTTAGGCACATTGCCCGATGGGCTAACTTATATCGGTCAAGATGCATTTAATAGCTGTAAGGCACTTACAAGTGTTACTTTGCCAAACAGCTTGGAAACCATCTACAATTATGCTTTTACAAAATGCTCAGGGCTTGTGAGTATAAATATTCCCGATTCTGTGACTTACCTTGGCACATACGCTTTTAATGAGTGCACCGCCTTGACAACGGTTTCGATTTCTGAAAATTCACCAATCACGGGAGCTTTAAAGGGCACCTTCAATAGCTGTTCGGCTTTGACAAGCTTTATCATACCAAGAGGTGTTACCGCCATTGACGAAAACACCTTTAGGGGCTGTAAGGCGCTCACTGACATAGGCGGTCCTATACCTTCAGGTGTTACTCTGATAGGTAAGGATTGCTTTAACGGTTGCCCCTTAACTGAAATAGCTTTGCCAAGCGGTCTTCTTGAAATTAAGGATTATGCCTTTACAAACTGTGCGAGCTTGACTGAAATCAGTATTCCCGATACAGTAACCTATCTTGGCTACTTTGCCTTTAACGGATGTAGCTCATTAACAACTGCTTCTATTTCGGAAAATTCTCAAATTGCCAACCCCTGGAGAGGCACGTTTAACAACTGTAAGGTGCTCACAAGCATTCACGTACCATCAGGTGTTACCAAATTTGAATATGACGTTTTTTCTTACTGTAATGCTATTTCAAGCATTACCTTTGGAGAGGGGCTAATTGAGATAACCGCCGGTAATAATTTTAGAAATTGCTCCTCGTTAAAATCAATTAAGCTTCCAAACACTTTGACTACCATAGCCGATAATAACTTTGGTGGCTGTACCGCCCTTGAGGAGGTACGTTTAGGCGACTCCTTGACTCATTTGGGCGCTGGCAATCTTACCTTGAAGGCGCTCAAGAGAGTATATATCCCTGCAAGTCTTACAAGCGTTGGTACGCACCTGTTGGGCTACACAAATGCGAACGATTCTTCAAAGAATATTACATTTGTTTTCACGGGCTCCTTTGCAGAGGCACAAGCGCTACGCGCCCTTGTTAAGGCTGACACTGCAAATGCTAACAATGCATCTAAATTCTATGACTCACCTCTTTTGCCATCAAGTGAGTATGACGTAACAGAGGAGCCAAGTGGCTACCATTTTGTTTACAACTTTAGTAAGTGCGTGGCGTTTTACGATAGCCACTCTCTTGAAGCATATAATCCCTGTATGGACAAGTGTGCTGTTTGCTTGCATCTTTATGCGGTATCCTCTCCTGTTCACGACTTTGAAGGTGGTGCTTCCATAGTTTATTCGGATTTTGCAAAAGAGGGCATTAAAACTAACGTGTGCCAAAGAGAGGGATGTGCGGCAACTGACGGATCAAGCAGTGTCGTTCCGCCAATCTTTACATTCCTTGGCTATGCAATTTATGAGCCTAATTTGAGCTTTTGTGTTGATTATACGGTAGATATTGACGCTTTGCTTGAATACGAAGGCGTAAACGGCGTTACTCTTAGCTACGGTATGGTTGGCGCATATACGGGGCATTTAAGCGGCGGCGCGCCACTTGACCCGACAACTGCCAAGCCTGTTGACATCAGTTCTACGGGAGACCGCATTTTCTATCACAATGTAAGAAGGTCGGAAAAGGCGAATATGTCAATTATTTTGACGAATATTGACAAAGAACGTTATGAAACCGAATTTTATATTTGCTTGTTCATCTTCGACGGTAAGGAGGTAAAATACTTAACCTCCGAGAAATCCACATCAATGCCCGACCCAATTTCTTACGCAAAGATAAGAGGACCTGTTGAGGTTGTAGTTGACGGTATGAGCTATTCCACAGAGAAGGAAACGACTTTGTCTGCTGACAGATTAAGACAGATGGCGGAGTCAGCGGCGGCATATAATACTACAACAATGTCCGACTCTGATGTTAGCTCAATCAAGAGTAAAGTAAATACCGTTATAACAGGCGGAAGCTTGATTGGATGGAATAATGCGGCAAAGCTTCTCCAACACTTTATGGACGGTACAGGCGAGCAATACACCTTAAATATGAACGACTTTTTGGAGGACTCTAACAATAAAGCCTTTAGAGATACGGATATTAATAGGGCACTAAGGGCGGCAGAGCAGCTTGCGAGAGAGGGTGAAAGCTTAACTCTTAACCAATTGTCCGAAAACCTGCACCGTCCATCAGACGACTGGTATTATGCGGTTGGTACTTACTTTAGCGACGTTGATTTGACTAACCTGACGGTGACGGTTGATGAAAACGGAGTTAAGCATTATAGCGCAGATATTAAGTATATCGCAACGGACTTTTATAACTGGGATAAGAATAACACAACTCCTGTAATTAACAAGAAGGTGCTGTTCTTTACAATTACAGGTCCTTCTCCGGCAGAATTGTACCGTCTCCATGCAGCAGGCTTGGCAAGAGAGTTCTTGACCTATGGTGAAATTACCTACCAAAATGTCACTTGGACAGAGGGTCAAACTGTTGCCGATTTAGGAATTTAAACCTCAACTTCAAAAAAGAACCGCTTTTTTAAGTGGTTCTTTTTCTTTTTGGCTCAAACAGAAGATATATTTGTTGACAATCGCTACGCTTTATGTTATACTGTATAAGGAAAAATTTTCAAGTAAGGAGAAAATTATGAAAAGAAAAACTCTTTTATTCTTGACAGTTCTTGCATTTTCCGTATGCTTTTTAGTTATTGCGGTTAATGCGGGAGATATATATTCAGACTTTACACAAAATGGAGTTAATGGCGAAGGTCCTTTGTTTTCCCTTCGTGGATATTCGGCAAATGAGATAAGCGGTGGTGTTTGTGTTGAATACGACGTAAATATCGACGCGATAAAAGCGTATGAGTCGGCAACGGGCAAAAAGCTTGGGTACGGTGTTGTTATTTCTCGTGTAAGCAATTTGATTGACGGTAAGCCTCTTGATGCAAACGGTAACGTTGTAGCTGTTGACACAAGCAAGGTATACAAGGTAGAGCTGTCTAAGCATGAAAATGCCCGTATCACCTTGATTTTGAACGGAATAAGTGCTGATAAGTACAACGAGAAGCTGGTTATGGCGTTGTATATTAATGCCGGCAGTGGCGTTAAGTACGTTACTGAGGAAAAAGCAACTGATGCTCCAACAGAGGTTTCATATAACTCTATACTTAATCCTGTGGTTTGGCCTGAGGAGTATAAAATTAATGACCAGCTTATATTCAGCGTAAACAAGCCTGATAAAACTATAGCGTGGGACAGAGAAAGACAGATGGGTATTTCCGCCGAGGAATACGGTACACCTGTTATTGACGCTAACACATATACCTCATCCAAGATGAAATCTGTTTTAAACGGTGCAAAAACCATTGCAGGCAACGGCGTTATGGGTTGGATTGTAAAGGGTGTGTACCCTAACGCATCAAGATTTATGGCGCACTATCTTGAAAATACAGGCACAGATATGACCGTTGATATGGGCACAGGCTCAAACGGATTTTTCAAGAGCGGTAGTGGCACTATCGGACACAGGACAACACGAGTTAACGAGGCTTTGCGTGCGGCAGAGTTTTTGGCAAGGGACGGTGAGGCGATTTCAATCTATCAGCAGGGTGAAATTGTAAACCACTTTGGTGACACAGAGGACTGGTACTTGGCGGTTGGTAGCTACTTTACCTGCATTGAAATGCACGAGGTAACGGTTACGGAAAACGCAGACGGAACAAAGTCCTATTCTGCAAAGCTAAAGTATTCTATTGCCGACTTTTATAACTGGAACGAAAATAGCTGGAGCACCATTCCGATTGTAGATGTTTCTCAAAGAGATTTGCATCAGCTACACAGAACAAAGCAGGCAAAGGAATTTGAAACAACAGGCTCTATCACCTATTCCATTACCTGGACAGAGGGACAGGACGCATCAACTCTTTCATTCAAATAATACGATACTTAAAACAACGCCATTGCCTTGGCGTTGTTTTTTTATTGCAGAATATCCAAATTACCGAGATACTAAAAGACAACATTTGGATTTTTGTTGTGCAAACCGACGAATTTATAATATATTTATATAAATAAATTGACTTAACTTAAAAATGGTGATAAAATTAAAGTGTATATACAGGCTTTGAAAGGAGATAATTATGAAGAAATTAACAATATTTGCGTGTGTTGCCATATTGCTTGTTTGCTTCCTTGCCATTTCTATCAGTGCGGAGGAATGTGTACATACTGATAATTGGGAGGTTAAGCTAAGCTCTGAGGGGGCTTTGGGCGACTGGGAAGCCATAAACATTTGCCCTAATTGCAACACGGTTTTAAAGGACGAGTTTTATGAGCCGCTTGTGGAGTCTTGGGGTTACTCATATTTTGACGGAAGCTTTACACAGGGCTTTGAAATTAATACATCAGCCGTTGATAAATATGAGGCTTATACAGGCAAAAGCTTTGAATACGGCGTTGTTGCAGGTGTGGTGGACATTGTAGGCAACAGTCCCGTTAACTCGGATGGTACGACCAAAAGCGACAAGACTATTGTTTTCAATTTGAGTAAAAACAACACGGAGCATTTTGAAATAAAGGTTGTTAACGTGCCAAAGACAAGCGTTGACGAAAAGATTATTGCGTGTGCATATATTATTGATGGCGGAGAAGTGCTTTACGGAGATAATGAAAAAATTGACAGCCGTGTTGCAGGCATAACCTATAACGAGGTTGTGGGCTTGCTGAAAAACGGCGATGTACCTCAAGGATTTGAGGAGTTTAGAGCTTTATCACCTGAGGAAATGGATATTATTTGCGGTGGTTATTGGCATTCCAACGGTTCACCGTATAATTCAATAATTACAGATAAATCTGATTCTGTGAAAAATTTCGCAACCCGTATGTTTACGAGAGACGAATTGCCGAGTGGCTCCTATGTGGTTGTATCAGATAATTGGCAATTCCGCCCGGAGCTTTGGAAAACCGATGATGCCGGAAAAATTTTGAAAAACACTACACGACCCTATGGCAGTAACATTAGCGGTAGTGAAAGATATTTGATTGATGAAATGTGGGCAAAGGACAAGGAGTTTGACTATCTTGCATTTAACATTTCAATGTCGGGAGACAATTATGCCTCAAAGGAATTGTCAGCAGAGTGCGTAGCTTCTGTATTCCAAATATTTGTCCCCTACTCAACCAAGCTTACTTCGGTTAAGGCAGAGACGGTTGATAGCATAAGCGTTGAGGGCATGATGCTAATGGCTTGGGATAATACTAACCTTTATGCAAACGCATATTGGAACTGTCAAAATGGCACGTCTATTAGCAAAGGAAACACAACAGCAAAGGCGTATTATGCTACAAAGCAGTTTAAAAAAGCAGAGCTTCCTGTGGGCTCTGTAATTGAGATAAATAAAGAATTTATGTATCGCCCCGAATATTGGGTGAACAGTGCGAAGGTTGGCTCGCGCGCAAGCGTTACGGATACTTACAGGATAGTAATTACTGAGGATTTTTGGGATACTGAAAGCGAACGTGCATTTAATGTCAGCACTATAACAAAGGAAGCCCTCACCGCGGACGACTACGAAACAGTTGCAAACGCATTCAGAATTTATTTACCTGTTGAGGAAAGATAATAATAAACATAGAAAGGAAACATTATGAGAAAGAAAGTATTATTTTTATTGGCATTTGCGGTTATATGTACTCTTCTTGTTGCTACTCTTGCTGTTTCGGTAATGGCAGAGGATACAATACAGATAACGTATAATGAGCACAGCGGAAACGTGCGCGAAACCGCAAAACCTAATGCAGACGGTAGTTATACCTTGCGTAGTAACAAGTTTTCAGGCAACGGAACAGTTACCTTATCAAACGAGACGGTTGTAGATAAGGAGTTTTACGGTTGGTATGACGAGGAGGGTAATGTTTATGCTCCCGGTGCTACAGTTACATTTACTAAGTCAGCAAGACTTTATGAGGCGTACGGCGTAACAGTTTACAATGCGGCTGACCTTAAAAAGCTCATTCATGTATGTTACGTAAAGCTTGGCTGTGATATCACTGCCGCTGAGACCTTGGGAGATTGGTGGAAGGCTAACTGTGTTAATTTGAACGGGTATACACTCACAAGCACTGCTCAAACTGTTATTTCCGTTCAACGTGGTTCTATTGTAATTCACGGTCCCGGTAAGATTATTCACCAACCGACAAGCATTTCAAAGGATGCTAATGCATGCGCTTTGACAACTCGTCACCACGGATACGGTGATGGGTCATACCCACAGCAGATATGGATTGGTAAGGGTGTTGAGCTAACAACACCATACAGTGCATATTGCAACAACGGTATTTGCCTCGATAAAACACCTAAAATTGTAATCGCAGGTACGGTAAATGCCAGAACTCTTGTGCGTATCAATTCTGCTCCGGTTGAATCAACCTGCTACATTGCAGAGAGTGCTGTAATAAACGTTTCAGAAAATTTCTTGGAGTTTTCTAATACAAGCGGAGTTACAAAATATATGGATTTGACCCTTAACGGTACGGTTAACGTGGCAAACGGTACGGGCACGATTCTTACAGATTTTGTGCGTGAAAAGGTTGGTATTGTCGTAGATGGCGGTAAGTTCTGTGTTGCGCAAAGCGACCTTGAAAATATTAAGTATTATTTGCCTGACACACTTATGCCGACTGTTAAGACAGAGGGTGAGCTTACTTGGACAGAGTTCGTTGAGAGCAACTGCGTACATAGTTGGGTTAAGGATGTAGAAAATAGTGTTGAGCCTACACCTTCCACCCTCGGCACAGACGTTCTTAACTGTTCACTTTGTGGCATTTCCAAAACTGTTGTTACTGCATATAATCCATCAAACACCGATGTAACAATTACCGTAAGAGATGAAAACGGTGTTGAAACAGACGTTGTAGTTAAAATTGGCGACGTTTTTGACATTGTAAGCACGGGTGTTGCAGAAAAGACGAAATATTCATTTGTCGGGGTTAAAGGCAGCGAGATGTATCCTGTGGAAACTATAGTAGCTATTGAAATCCCTTATGGACTTGGCGTTGTTAATGTAACTAATACAAATGAAACCCTTGAAACAATTAAATTTGCTGACGGTGCAAGCGCTTCCGTAAATTCACTTGTCGGATTCAAGGCATTAAAAACTATTGAAATCGGTGCGGCAACGGTTGAATTTATAAGTAACGGTGGCAATACGTCATTGGAAACTATTAAGTCAGAGGTTGCAGGCGCATCAGTTACCTTCTCGAAATCCTGCTTTGATGGAAGAGCTAACGTTAAGTACTTAATAATGGCTAACGGTAGCACATATAAGTTTGGTGAAAATAGCTTTAGGCTAACCGGAATTGAAACAGTTATTTTCCCGGATGAGGCAACGATTGAATTTATCGGTGGCGCAGCATTCTATAATGCGGCTGTTAAGTATGCGTACTTCGGTAAGAGCATTAAAGAAATTAAGAACAAGCCTCTTGACTGTGCGCTCCACCTTGAAAAAATTGTTATTATGAGTGCAACCTACGTTGATCAATACTGCTTCTGCGTAGATAACGCATCAAAGTCAACATCAGTTGTAAAGGTTTATTGTCACTCTGAAAATATCAGCTTCAATCAGAACGCATTTGTAAATAGAACGAGTCAGGGCGTTGAGCTTTATACAATAGACCCGGATATTAAGTCTCTTTCCGGCTGTAAGTATACTGTATACAACGGCATTCCTCACGCTTATGCGGAAGGTATAGTTAAAGCTCCTACCTGTATTTCAACAGGTATTGCAGGCTCTACAACCGACTGCGTATGCGGTGTTAATGAGATTGTAACCTACACTGTTTATACAGCTGAGGGTAGTGAGGAATTTTCAACCGCTCAAAGAGAGATTCCTATCGTTGATATCCACGTGCTTAGCACAGACTTGATGTACATTAACTATAAAAACGGTTATCTTGATGTGGGTACTAAGGAATATCTCTGTGCTCTTTGTAAGGTGGCAACCGTTGAAGAGGAAGCTCCAAGTGTTGCGGCTATGTTTGAGTGCCTTGGCTATTCAGCTTCCGAAACAGATGACGGTATAGTTCTTGGTTACAAGGTAAACAGAGGTGCTGTTAATGAGTTTAAGTCCTTGCCAAATGTAAGCATCACCTTCGGCTTGTTTGCGGTTTCACAAAATAAGCTTGGAGATAGCAATATATTTGACGAAAATGGCAAGATTAATGCAAACGTTCTTTCCGCAAACACAGAAAGAACAGGCTTTGATTACTTCGATTTGAAGCTTACCGGCTACACAACCGAAGCACAAAAGGATGCAAAGGTGGCTATCGGTACATATATAATCGTGACAAAGGATGGCAAGAAGATAATTTCTTACGCACAGTCACAAGAACCTACCGAAGGCGCAAAATACTATTTTGCATCATATAATGAAATGATAGCTCTTGCTAAATAAATCAAAATTCCCATCTGCAGTCGCAGATGGGAGTTTTTTATATTGAAATGAAAAATCCCCTTGAAAAAATCAAGGGGATAAATTTACTTATTGTGGCTTTTGCGGAAGTCATTTTCCGTTGCTTCACCAAAGCGGGATTTGATAAATTTAAGGGCTTCGGCAAAGATAAGCTTATCGTTTTCAAAGGTATAGTCGTATGGGAACTGGTCCTCAAAAAACCAATGAAAGGCGGTAATTTCCTCAGGTTGGGGAACAACATACGCTCGTGTTGTAAGAGCGGTGAAGTAAACAACGCGCTTTTCCGTATTTTTCTTTTTGCCGATAAGATATACAGACTCCATTCTAAAGCCATTTTCTATACGAACGTCAATGCCCGTTTCTTCCTTGGTTTCGCGAATAGCGGTTTGATATTCGTTTTCCCCCTCCTCAACGTGACCTTTAGGGAATGACCAGAAATCTGTATATTTATTTTTAATCAAAAGAACTGCATATTTGCCTCTTGCTTTGCGGAACAAAACCGTACCGCAGGACTTTTCATACTTCATTCAAATCACTCCTTTCAAGATTTTCTTTGTTGATTTTGGGATAATTATAAAACTGCCTTTAAAAATTGTATTGTTCTTGGGTTTTTGGGATTGTCAAAAATTTCCGAAGGTGTGCCCTCCTCGGCAATGACGCCGCTATCCATAAAGAGAATACGGTTGGCAACCTCACGGGCAAAGCCCATTTCATGGGTAACGATAACCATTGTCATGCCCTCGTTTGCAAGCTCCTTAATAAGCTCCAAAACCTCTCCAACCATCTCAGGGTCAAGGGCAGAGGTTGGCTCATCGAAAAGAATAACCTTAGGGTTCATAGCAAGGGCGCGTACAATAGCAATACGCTGCTTCTGTCCGCCTGACAGAGTAGATGGGTAAACGTCTGCCTTGTCGCTAAGTCCAATGCGCGCAAGAAGCGTCTCGGCATTTGCACGGGCATTTTCAATGATTTCTTGCTTTGTTTGCGTAATAGGGATTAACTCCTTCTTTTCACCTCTAAACTTATTAAATATCTTATTGAAGAAATTTTTACGTTTAGCAGACTTTAGCTTTTGAAGCTGAAGAGTAACCGGCGCAAGCATTATGTTTTGGATAATGGTTTTGTTGTTGAAAAGATTGAATTGCTGGAAAACCATGCCGATTTGCTCACGGTGAATATTGATGTTTACGCGTGTATCAGCCAAATCAACATTGTTAAAATAGATGGAGCCACCGCTTGGGTCCTCCATACAGTTAAGACAACGCAAAAATGTTGATTTTCCACATCCGGAGGGACCGATTATTGCAATTTTTTCACCTGTCTTAACGTCCAAGTCAACGCCCTTTAAAACCTCTAAGTCACCAAAGGATTTCTTAAGACCCTTGACGGAAAGAATATTATTTTCGTTCACTCTTTTTCAGCCTCCTTTCCATAAGCCTGATAAGGAGGGTAATTCCTATAACTAACACAAGATAAACAAGTGCTAAGAATAAATAAGGTATTACATACTCGTATGTAGCATCACCGATTTGGCGGAACGCCTTTGTAATGTCCACAACCGCAATGAAGCTAACGATAGAGGTGTCCTTAATAAGAACGATAAATTCATTGCCAAGGGTTGGTAAAATGTTCTTAATAGACTGAGGAATGACTATTTTCAGCATAGCTGTACTATAAGGCATGCCGAGAGCTCTTGCTGCTTCTAATTGACCTATATCGACGGATTGAATACCTGAACGCATAATTTCAGAAACGTATGCGGCACTGTTAAGACCGAAGATGAGAACAGCAACGAAAACACCATCCAGTGAGATGCCCATAGCCGGGAAGAGAACGTAATAGCCAACGAGAAGCTGTACTACCATAGGAGTACCTCTGAAAAAGCCTACATAAATACTGCAAATGGTGTCAAGCACTCTTGGCAGCCTTTTATATTTAGGCATAACCTTTACAATGGCAATAAGCGTTCCCAACAGAATACCGATAATCAAGCCGAAAACAGCAATTTCTACAGTTACAAGTAAACCTTGAAGGGCGACCTTGTAGCCGCCCTTGGTTATAAATTGTTCAATAAATAAATCCATTTATTTAATTATTTAAGTTCGTCAAGCTTAGCAACAACTTCCTCAGCGCTCTTGCAACCGTCAAAGTCTGTGCAAGTATCCAAAACGATGAGAACCTGAGCTGCGTCATAGTAGGATGTGGTAAAGTTAACGGACTTCTTACGTGTATCGTTTACAGAAAGACCTGCAGCTGCAACGTCAATGCAGTTTTTACCAACAGATGTAACAACAGAGTCAAACTCCATATCCTCAACTACAAGCTCGAGATTAAGCTCAGCTGCAACGAGTGCCATAATTTCTATATCAATACCGTAGAACTTATCGCCTTCCTTATATTCAAAAGGAGCGAAAGCTGCGTTTGTAGCAATTACAAGCTGCTTTTCAGGATTCTTAGTATCCTTTGTGGCACTTGTGATACCAACCAAGTTCTTGCCTTGAGCGTACTTATCTACAATTGCCTTGATTTCTGTCTGCTTTGTTGCAAGGATTGTGTTGATTGAATTCAAAAGGTCATTTTGTGCCTTGTCAACACCGAAAGCGTAGGTTTCTTCTGTCAAATCATAGTTGATAACTTTGATGCCATCAATAGCCTTGTCAAGCTGGATTGCAGGAGCCTTATCAATGATAACGTACTTAACTGCGCCATTCTTCAAGTCAGTAACTGCAAGACCACCGTTTGAGTAGCCTGCTGCTTCGTAGCCGTCAAGACCTGCAAAGCCCCAAGATTCGTCACCGTTAACAAAGTATTCGCCTGTTGTACCTGCCTGAACGCCTACCTTAATGCCGCCAAAACAAGATGTGAATGAGAACAATGTGCAAACGAGCATAACTGCTACAATTGCGAGTGAAATGATTTTTTTCATAATATTTA
The DNA here is from genome assembly GCA_045532975.1 of Eubacteriales bacterium. Classification (GTDB taxonomy): domain Bacteria; phylum Bacillota; class Clostridia; order Oscillospirales; family CAG-272; genus RGIG2000. The sequence goes on from JAZSGX010000030.1 coordinate 19,379, forward strand.
TCCTTTCTCATAAAAAATATTATTAATGATTATACTATTTTATTAGGTAAAAGTCAATACTTTGGTGAATATTTTTTCATATTTATTCACGCATTATGATTGAAAATCGGCAGTGTCCTTTTCAAACTCGGAAATTTCGCTTTGCTTTGGCTTTGTCAAAAGCAAAAGGATTGTTCCAATAACCAAGATTAGTGTGGCGCAAAGTCCACCGCCAATACCGGAATCACCGCCGTTTACATACTTTGACCCGTTTTCGGCAACCAAGAAAAGGGAAATTCCTTTAGTGCTTTGACCGAAAACAGAGCTACCTAAAAAGCTCCAGCCTGCCAAAATAGATGCGCAACCTATGATGCTACCGCGCTTGAACATATAAACGCCTAAGAAAAAGCCAAGCAGTAATACGTTAATATAGGAAACAACACCTGCGCTTGTAGTTCCAAGCCCAAAAAGCAAATAAGCAACGGAGCCAAGAGAAATAGCTATAATAGGAGCGTAGTCCCTTGCAACCGATACAGTAAAATAGCCTTGTATAAATGCGCTCTCTCCAAAGCCTTGGGCTATAAATGCAACCAAGAAAAGGAAGATAATTGGGCTGAAACCAACAAAAGAAATTTCAACCGTGCCAAAGGCAAGATTTAAAAGCAGGGCAAGACCTATCATACCGCCGCCTACTAAAAAGCCGATTAAATATTCAGGCACACAGCCGCGTTTATGCAAGCCCATTGTAAGTGGGGCGCGGTTTTCGTATTTTTTACAGTAGAAAATGGCAACGATAACAAAAAGTCCGTTAAGAAGTATAGTTACTCCGCTTAGCCACGGCGGGAAATTGTCAAGCAGCTCCTCAAGCGCCTCTGTTGAGCCCTTGCCTGCGTCTATGATAGCGTCCAAGTCGCTTGAAAGATAAAATATTAGGGGTATTGCTTGCAAAACCGTCACAATCAGATTGGCAATAAGCATAACTACAATAAAGGAAATTATGCTTTTGCCAAGTGTGACGGGCTTGTGGAAAAATACCGCCTCGTCAATCATACGGGTGCGCTTGAAATTAAATAAATCTTTAAAAAAGTCCATTTTTATCCTTTCTTTAGCCCTACCCTACAAGTGGGTACGTTATTTTTGCCCGTTCAAGATTTTTTGCGCCTTGAGTAGGGCAATTTGGGTTTTGGAATCCTTGATTTCCCCATTCATAACCATTTCTATAAGGGTATCGAGGGGGATTTTTTCAACCTCTAAAAATTCACCATCATCGGGGTGAGCGCTTTTATACGTTAAGCCTGTTGCTAAATACATTTGTATTTTTTCATCAAAAATTGCAACGGTGGTGTATAGCTCTCCTATATGCTCAATATTTTCGGCAACAGTGCCTGTTTCCTCCTCAAGCTCACGCAAGGCGGCTTTTAGTGGGTCCTCCCCAGGCTCTAATTTGCCTGCGGGAATTTCAAGTAACACCTCACCAAAGGCGTATCGGAATTGACGCACCATAATAACCTCGTTTTCGTCAGTTACAGGTACAACGCAAACGGCACCCGGGTGGCGCACAATTTCTCGGACGGATTTCTTGCCGTCGGGCAATTCAACCTCGTCAACAAAAAGCTTCACCACAACGCCGTCAAATACCTGACGAGAGGACAGTTTTTTCTCAAAAAGCTCCATTGTGTTCTCCTTTTATTTCTTTTTGAAGGTGTAGTCAACCTCACCGTCAAGCTCTAAGGTATCTTCGTCAATCTCAAAGGTGAAAACAAGCGGTGTATCACTAAACAGCTTATGCTCGCCAGGGTCAATCATATAAAGCAAATAAAGCTTGTTCCCGTTTACGGAGTATGCCATCTTCTCGGTTTTTACCTCGTTTGGCAATGTCACAACAAACTCACTGTCAAAAATCCAAAGCTCGTCTTCAATTTCTGTATTTTCCCAAGTGCCAAGGAGTGGGTTTTCTTTGTTATATTCCATTTCGTAAGGAATGTAAATAGCTTCCATTTCTTGCATTTGGTTTTGCTTGCTTAAATAAACCATAACAAGCTCGCCGTCCTCGGTTACGGTGAATTTATTTTCAATGCGTACATCCTTGCCGTTATCGTTAAAGATTAAGGCAAGCTGAGAGTTTTTGGCTTCGTATCTGCCAACCTCACGCTCAATTTCTATACCGTAAACGTAAGCGGCTTGCACCATCTTGCCGTCCGCAAAAAATTCGTATGTGATATAGTATTCCTCATTCAAATTCTCCTCCTGCCACTTGCCGACAAGAGACTGTCCGTCATAAACATATTCCTCGTCATATTTGCTACCGCAGGAAAATAGGCAAGCAAATGTGAAAATCAAGAGGGAAAGGGTAATAATTTTTTTCATAGTTCCTCCAAGAATTTATCAAGCTCGTCGCTTGGTATATTATAGCCCTGTAAAATGGGCTTTTCTCCGTCATAGGTATAAACAACCAAATGGCAGTTGAGTAGAAACGGCGCGGTTATTTCGTATCCGTCAGCCTTTTTTGCATTGTCGGCAAAAATCCGCGTTACCGCACCGTGAGTAACCACCAAAATGTTTTCATTTGCAGTCGCATTTTTTTTAATAAATCTGTTTACTCGTTCAAGTAGGGCGGAAACAGGCTCAAGGGACGGTATTTCATCTACATCTTGCATAATATATTTACTGTTTGTGTCAAAGGGCGTGCCGGACAAAACACCGAAATCACGTTCGGTTACGTCTTCGTCAGTATAAACGGTAGTGCATCCTATTGCTTTGGCAATCGTTTTCGCTGTGGTAGAGGCACGCAAAAGAGGGCTTGATGCAACCTTGTCAAAGACAAGACCTGTTCTATCGCAAGCGCCTTTAATGCCGGTGGCTGTTATTTCTGCCTCTTTCAGCCCTTTTGCGTTTAATGGAATGTCCTCGCGTCCTTGCATACGCTTTAAAACGTTCCATTCCGTCTGTCCGTGACGCACAAAGACAATTAAGCCTTTTTTATTTTTCAAATCCATTATTTTGTACCTGTTGAACCGAAGCCACCCGCACCGCGTACAGTATCGGACAGCTCATCCGCTTCCTCAAATTCAGCGGTAATATATGGTGCAATGACCATTTGCGCAATTCTTTCCTGTGGGGATACTGTTTGGTCTGTGCTGGAATTGTTGTGTAGCGCCACCATAACCTCTCCGCGATAGTCGCAGTCAACAACCCCAACCTTGTTGGCAGGAGCAAGACCGCGCTTAGATGCAAGTCCGCTGCGGGCGTAAATAAACGCGGCATAGCCGACGGGCAATTCAAGAGAGAAGCCTGTTTTGATAAGCTTGGTTTCTCCTGATTTTATAATTTCCGCATTTTCAATGCAAGCATACAAATCCGCCCCTGCCGCATATGGTGAGCCGTAGGTAGGTATTGTTGCATTGGGATTTATTTTTTTAATTTTCACCTTCATTTTATCTTCAAGCTCCTTAAATAATCCTTGTTTTCTATTGCCTTCTCCAGCGGAGAAGGTGGCAACCGTTAGGTTGACGGATGAGGAGAGCATAAAAGCATTTATCGAATTTCAAGCTGAAGCAATCAATTCAAATGCTTTAATATGTCCTCGCACACTGCGTTAAAATGTGCATTGATGTCGTGATTTGTGTATCTTAATACGGTTACACCGAGATTTTTAAAATCGCTGTCCCGTTTCTTATCGGATAATGAGTGCTCCTCGGTTCCGTGCTGGGAGCCGTCAATTTCTATAACTATTCGTTTGCTTGCAATGAAAAAATCAACAATGTAATTGCCTATGTTCTTTTGTCTGTTCACGGTTAGGGGTAATTTTTTCAGAAAATCATACCAAAGGTGCTTTTCTTCCTTAGTCATATTTCTTCTAAGCTCTTGTGCGTAGGGAATAAGTTTTTTGTTATACTTGTAAATCATAGCTGCGTTTGATAGTGTTCTCCTCATCCACCACTGCGTGGTCCCCCTTCCCCGCTGGGGAAGGCTGTTTTATCTTCAAGCTCCTTAAATAGGTCTTATTTTCTTTGCTTACTTGATAGCTTTCACAAGCTTTTTGTATTGATTTATTATGCACCCATTTGTCAAGGCGCTTTTCCTCTAACAGTGGTAAGGTAGAGTCATATTCCTTAATTAAGCAAAAGCTAATTAGCCAAGCAACCGCCATATTGACGTAATATTCTTGGCTTTTTACACTTTTGCAAATTTCTAAAATGTCACCAATATGGTCCTTGTCAATGTAGTAGCTAAGCAAGCACACAAGACCGAAGCGCTGGGTGTACAGCTTATCGCTATTCACACAATCAAGGACAAAGCCGTATACATCATTCGGGTTTTTAAAGAAGCGCTTTAGGTGGGCGCAAAGCCCGTCGCAAACAGCCCAATTATCAACACAAGGTAAGAATTCTACAATTTTATTTTGCAATTCCTCTGTGCCACATTTAAGCTTTCCAAGCATAAAGGCGTGTACAATATTTTCGTCATAATACCTGTGCGGTAAGGAATTTAAAAATTCTTCCCCAGCCAAAGTATTGGCATATTTTTTTGCAATTCCTTGCGCCACAGGGGAGCGCACACCTAAAACTAAGTCCTTATCTATTGTGGGTATCAGCTTGGAGTGAAACTCCCTATATTTTGAGTCAGCCAACGATATCAGCTCATTAAGTATTGTGTTCATAAAAAATTACCTTTGAAAGTACATACATAGTTATTATAACAAATATAATAAATTATTTCAATACATATATAAAAAATGAACGGCTTTTACACCGTTCATTTTGCGAATTATAAAATAAAATCGGATTAATATACCTTCTTGTAAAGCTCAAGAATGTCTTCCTCGGTAATCGGCTGTGGGTTACCGCCTGTGCAAACGTCGTTGAATGCATCGTTTGCAAGCTGAGCGAGCGCATCCTCTGGAATACCGATTTCGCGCAGAGTTTGTGGAATACCAAGGTCGAGGGAAAGCTGCTTAACTGCATTAACTGCTGCCTGTGCCGCTTCCTCATCTGTCATACCTGTTGTGTCAACGCCCATAGCCTTTGCAATTCTGCCATACTTAACGATAGATGAAGGCATGTTGAACTCCATAACCGTTGGGAGAAGGAGAGCGTTTGCAACACCGTGCGCAATATCAAATCTTGCACCGAGAGGGTGAGCCATTGAGTGTACGCAGCCAAGACCAACGTTAGAGAAAGCCATACCTGTCATGTACTGACCGAGAGCCATTTGCTCGCGAGCTTCCATATTTGAACCGTCAAAGGTAGCTGTTCTTAGGTTGTCAGCAATGATTTTAATAGAGTTAATGGAAAGAACATTAGAAAGGTGCCAAGCTCCCTTTGTGATATAGCCCTCAATAGCGTGGGTAAGAGCATCCATACCTGTTGCTGCTGTCAAGCCCGCAGGCATAGAAGCCATAAGCTCAGCGTCAACGATAGCAAGCACAGGAATGTCGTTTGCATCAACGCAAACCATCTTTCTGCCGCTTTCCTCGTCGGTGATAACGTAGTTTATTGTAACCTCAGCCGCTGTGCCTGCCGTTGTCGGAAGTGCGATAATATCAACACACTTGTTCTTTGTTGGAGCAACGCCCTCAAGAGAAACAACGTCGCCAAACTCAGGGTTGTTTATAATAATACCGATAGCCTTAGCTGTGTCAATAGCTGAGCCACCGCCGATAGCGATAATGAAATCAGCACCGGAGAGCTTAAAGGTTTCAACACCGTTCTTAACGTTGTTAACGGTTGGGTTAGCCTTAAAGCCGTCGAAAATCTCATATGGAAAGTCACCCAAAACATCAGTAACAAGCTTAGCCACACCAAACTTGATAAGGTCCTTGTCAGCTACAATAAACGCCTTGTTATAGCCACGTCTTGCGATTTCTTCAGCTAAAACAGCTCTTGAGCCTGCACCGAAATAGGATGTTTCATTCAAAATAAATCTGTTTGCCATTGGATAAATCTCCTTTGTAAATAATATTTTATCATATACAGTATATCATAAAAGTAACGCAAATTCAACACACTTGTACTAAAAAATCTTCTGATTTGGCACGTTTATAGTGCAAAATGCAGAAAAATCAAAAATGCTTGACAAAATAAGGTAAAGGTTGTATAATATAAATGTTGATAAGTCAACGCAAAATCAGTAAAAAAATCAACAAAATTATCAGTTGCGGTACAGCAACGGGAAAAAGGGAGGAGTTAATGGACTCAGAAAGATTTTCACCATTCGTATTATTTATTGAGAGAATTTCGAAAAACATCAAAAGAATCGCAGATATAAAAATGGAGCCTTACGGCTTGAGAAGCTCTCACGTTATGTGCATTCTTCAGTTAGCGAAGAATGAGGAAGGCTTATCTTCAACAGCACTTGCGGATGCTTGCGGTGTTGATAAGGCGTTCATATCACGCATAACAAGCGAGCTTATGGAGAAGAAATATATTATGAAGGATGAGGAGAATGCGACGGGTAAATACAAAACCAAGCTTATCCTTACCGAAACAGGAAAAGAAATTAACAAGGTTATCGTTGGTATCTTGGAGGAATGCTTCCAAGCGGTTGATGCAAAGCTTACCTCTAAAAAATTAGAGGTTTTCTATGACGTGCTTGGTAAGGTTGACAACGGTATTGACGAATTATTGAAATAGGAGATATTATGTTAGAATTAAATAGCTTATACGGGCTTTATGAAAGAGGCGCTAACCTTTTTGGCGCACACCCACTTTTTAAATTTAATAGAATCAAGGAAGAAACAGTAACAGTTAACTACGATGAGTATCTTACTTTCTTGCAGAAAATGACACTTGCAATGGGCGAGCTTGGCGTTAAGAATAACAAGGTTGTCGTTGTTGGTGAAACAAGCGTGCAGTGGATTACTGCATATTTGTCCACAGTTACAGCAGGTGGTGTTATCGTTCCTCTTGACCCGGGTATTTTAGAGGATGAGATGGTTAATTTTATCAACTTGTCCGAGGCAAAGGTGGTTGTATATTCAAAGACCTTTGAAAAGTTTTTTACAGAAAGAGGAAATGAGCTTAATACTGTTGAAATGTTTGTTCAAACAGACAAAACAACCTTTACCTTGACAACAGATGAAGCGTACGAGGCAAGCAGATACACAACCTTTAACAATATTCTTGCGCTTGGCGAATACCTTTATGCAAACCTTGAAAACGGTTTCGTTCTCCCACCACAGGATAACGAAAAAATGTCCGTTCTATTGTTTACATCAGGTACAACCGGCACAAGCAAGGGCGTTATGCTTTCTCAAAAGAATATTTGTGCTGTTATGAAGGGCATTGAGCCAACACTTAGCATCTTGACAAAGGATGATTCTGTTTTGTCTGTTCTTCCAATCCACCACACTTATGAAATGAGTGCGGGCATTTTGGCACCTACAATTTACGGTATAACTATCAATATCAGTGATGGAATCAAGTATGTTGCTAAGAATATGAAGCAATTCCAGCCTTCAGTTATGACCCTTGTTCCTTTGTTTGTTGCAACTCTTTATAAGACAATTATGAAGTCTGTTCAAAAGCAGGGCAAGGAAAAGACACTTAAAAGAGGCGTTAAAATCAGTAATTTCTTGATGAAGTTCCACGTTGACCTTCGTAAGAAGCTTTTCGCACAGGTGCTTGATGCGTTGGGCGGTAAGCTCAAGTATTTCATTGTTGGCGGCGCAGCTCTTAACCCTGAGCTTGTTGACAACTTTAAAAATTTGGGCGTTCATATTTCTCAAGGCTACGGTATTACAGAGTGTGCTCCACTCATTTCCGTTGTTGGATTGACTGACTATAATCCTGCCTCCTGCGGTAAGGCAATGCCGGGTATGCAGGTTATGATTGACAAGGAAAATCCTGACGATTTAACAGGTGAAATTGTAGTTAAGGGTGACAACGTAATGCTTGGCTACTATAACGCACCTGAGCTAACAAATGAGGTTATCTCAAACGGTTGGTTCAGAACAGGTGACTACGGTTACGTTGATAAGAAGGGCTATATCTACATCACAGGTAGAAAGAAGAACATTATTATCGCATCTAACGGTAAGAATGTATTCCCTGAGGAAATCGAGGAATACATTGGCGAAATTCCGTTTGTTGAAGAGGTAGTTGTTGTAGGCAGAGATGGAGAAAAGAAGGGCAACGTTGACATTGTTGCTATCGCTGTTCCAAATTCTGACGAGTGTGAGGCTGCAGGCTTAACTGACGAGGAAGCTATCTATAACGCAATCAACGAAAAGATAAAAGAGATTAACAAAAAGCTTGTTTCCTATAAGAATATAAATAAGCTTGAAATCAGAAACGAGCCTTTTGAAAAGACTGCCGCAAAGAAAATAAAGAGATTCTTAGTTAAATAAAAATTTCGTATCAAAATATGCACCCCAAGGGTTGAAGCCCTTGGGGTGCAAGCTTTTTATTCAAGAATGTTAGTGGTAATATAATCAATGCCCCAAGAAACAAATTGCTCTGCAACATCTTCCTCGTCAACGGTCCAGCAGTTTACTGTCAAGCCTGCCGCATGGCACTTTTCGATTTGTTCCTTTGTTAGCTCCTTGCACCAAACGTCAACATCAATTCTATCGCGCTTTAAGCGTTCAAGTTCCTCGTCGGTTACCTTCCAGAAAAGATACTGCGCGCTTTGGTTTGGCAAGAATTTTCTAACCTTTAAAAGATTTTCGTACTCAAAGGAAATAAAGGTAAGATTGTCCAAATAATCATAGCTTTTGATTATGTCGATAATCCTTGAAATCTCCTCTTCGGTAAATTTGGATTTAAGCTCCAAAACTGCGTGCTTTTCATATTTTTTTACGATGCTTAAGTAGTTCTCAAGGGTGGCAGGGCGTAAATCACGACGGGATTTTGTGCCGTCCTTGTCGTAAAAAACAATTCTTTGCAGCTTGGAAAGCTCTGTTTGCTCAATTTCCATTTTAGATCCGCCAACACGCTTATAGCAGGTGTCATGGCTAAGCACAAATTTTCCGTCTTTTGTGCGATAAACGTCAGTTTCAATTCCGTAGTAGGAGCGGTTTCCCGCAGCTACAAAGGCAGAGGCGGTGTTTTCTGTTTCTATTCCGGAAAGACCTCTGTGCGCAATTAATTTTATACCCTTTTTGTCAATCTTTTTAGTGTTCATATTATCTCCTTAAAGTGTTTACACTATCTGCAATCGTAACAGCGCTCGTCTGTTTCCTTTTTATCTCCGCATTTTACACAGAGAATAGTTAAGCAATCATCGCAATATACGTTGTTTTTTGATTTAATATCTCCGCAAGACGGGCAAATGCAGGATATACAATATTTACTATCAGATTCCTTTTCGGCGTTGCAAAGCGGACAGGTGATTCTTTCACAATCGTAGCAAAACTTAGCCTCAGCAGAGCTTTTGTGCCTAAAGCATTTAGCACAGGCAGAAACTGCACAATTTTCGCAAATGGAGTTGCTTTCTGCTTTTTCCTTGTCGCAAAGAGGACAAACCACCGCACAGAGAGGACATTCCTTGCCTTCCACCGTTGTGTCTAACCCGCATCTAGGACACTCAGGTGTGTTGCTACAGCCAAGAAGCAAGCAAGGCGAAAAGAGCAATAATAAGTATCTTTTTCATAACGTCTCCGTATCAAAACAAAGTTTTCTACGTCTAATTATAGCACCAATTAAATGCAAAATCAATAAGTAGCTTAAAACATAGCTTTGCTTTTAAAAATTTCAATAAAAAACCACCGCATAGTATAGCCACCGCCAACCTATATTGAACCCGTCTATAACGCATAATATACGGCGCCTTCCAACCGATAAAGGCTTGAAATATTTTTATATTCCTGCGCCTTTTTCAATTGAAATCCCCTCGCCTATTATGTGTTAATAGATTGCTTGCAAATTTCGAGCGAACAAATAAGGACATATACAAATTAAAAAATCGCAGGTGATTAAGAAATCAGCAAGTTTTTTTAGTGCAGTATATGGCTTTATTTGTCGCTCCAAATCGAGTTCAATATAGGTTGGCGGTGGCTACCCTTGATGTATATCATTACGGTGGATTTTTATTTGTAAAAATAAATCTAAAAAATTAAGCTATTAATACTATCGCAGAAGCTATTAATGTCTAATTCTTTGGTTTTGTCGTTTATTAAAGTTACAATTTTTTCTGCGGTCTTTTGGCAGCAGCTTGATTTCAAAATACAGCTATCCTCACAACGCATATCACAATGTAAAACAAATTCGTCAAGAGGATTTTTGCCATTATTGATATAATCCAAAAACAATGCTACTGTTTCGGCACTGTGGAACTGCCGTAGCAGCTCTTCGATTTTATCCGAATTGATTTCCTTCAAGGTTAAATCTAAATATCGTTTAATGCATATTAATAGCTCTTCCTTGAAGCCGTTGTTTAATTTAATCATATCTCCAATGCTTTTGCTTGCTGCCGCATATTTTCCCATAGTGAAATAAACGTATGCGGTTGTAGCCAATTGATAAAACAGCTCTTGCTCTTTTGGTATTCCTGCCATTATTTTAGCACCTGCAAGAAAACCGCCTTTGTTATAGTGAGATACAAACTTTGACCTTTCGACATTGTGCATTAGAAATCCGATTAAATCGGACATTGAGGCACTTGATGGATTTCTGGAAACCTTAAAGGCGTGCTCCAGATATCTGTTGTCATCCATATCCTTGGCAAGTCTGTGAACGTAAGCCTCACTGTAGCCAGGAATGATAACCTGTACAGTTGGGAAGCCCAAGCAGGATGCGTTTCGTACAAGAATGTTGTAGCCCTGATTTTTGAAGAAGCTTATACATTCCTTCAATAGCTCTTTGTTTGTTTTCCCTGTAAAGCCTGAGTCTTTGTCATAACTAATGTCCTTTTCTCCAATGAAAAATTCAGGCAATCTTTTTGCCGTGCCGTAAATTAATTCCTGTGATATGTTATATAAAAAGTCCTTTTCCTCTTTGCTATAGAAAAAGTCGCTATATTCGGCAAAGGAGTCAACGCTTCTACCTTGGAAGGTTTCGGTAAGAGCTCTTGTAAGAGCAATTTCAAAAATAGGATAAGCACCAAAGTGTGTATGGTATTTTCCTGTAGCCTTGTGAACAAAGCAGACGCATAAAACAGGGAAGCCGTCTCCTAAAGAGCAGTCCTTTACCCATACCCTGTAGCCTTGGCTACGGATATACTCAATTATTTTATAGGCTGTTTCGTATTTTTGTAAAACCTCGTCGGGAATTTGCGGTGCACAAAGATTTTCCTTAATTATGCGTAAGCGATAAAAACGCTCAACAATCTCACTTAATGCTTGTACGATAGCTTCTTCTATCGTATTTCCTGCAGCGCAGCCGTTTGTGGCATATGAGGCTCTTCTTATTTTAGATGGAAGATAAACCAATTTTCCGTCAATCAAGCTGACAAAGGGAGTTGCGCTAACGTCACCCTCCTTGCTAGCATATTGAGATAATATTTCTTCAGCAGAAAGCTCCTTGCCGTTCCACTTTAGCAAGCGTTCAGACATTTTTTGGTATATTTCAATGTTTTCATCAAGCAGCTGTTTAATGGGGACCTTTACGTCTTGACCGTTATTTGATGAATAAGAGCCATCCTTTTGTGTTGCCTTGGAGCTTAAATAACCCAATTGAACGCGCTCTATCATTTCACCATAAGCGCTTGCAAGAGCAAATTCACGGGATAGACCCTTTCCTGATGTTGAAAAATTAATTCCCTTAATTGATAAGGATAGGGAATAGCAATAAGGCACCTTTGTTTCGTGCCAGGATTCCTCTATTTCTATACCATTAGTTCTCAAAATGCTTCTAATTGTATTGACGGTGTTTAAGGGTGAATCGTCTTTAAAGACAGCATCAATAAACTCTTCCATTTCGTTCTCCCAAATTTCAATTTATAGTGTAATTGTACCATACAGCTAAGGGATTGTCAAGAAATTTTGCCACCGTAATAGTGTATGTACAGCTCATTGATACAAAAAAGCCTTGCAGAAAAAATTGCTTCTACAAGGCTATTTTTTTATTCATTTTTTAAAAGTTAGAGACAAATTATTTTTAGATTCAAGAGAACAAATTTGTCTGGCACTTTTCAGCCTCTTTTTTTATATAGCTTTATTCAACGCCGATTACGTTGTTGTATGAAGCAAAGTAGTAATTGCCGATGAGCTCACCCTTAGTGGTGTCCTGCATATAGGAGTAGGTTGTCGTGTCGTCCTTGGTAACTGCTACATATGCGCCCATGGCAAGCTTTGCAGTCTTGTATTCGTCGGTAAAGCCAACTATTGCAAGCTCAAAGGCTACAAACTCGCGGTTAGAAATTTCAGCGCTGATTACGCTGCCGGCAGGTGTGCCGTTTTCGTCAAACACGTCGTTTGTGCCAATGTTTTCATAAGCTACTGCGAATACACCGTATGTAAGTGTTGCGCCCGTTGCCTCTGTGTATTCGTTAATAGCTTGGAGGTTCACTGTATAGCCAAGGGCAATTCCGCCGCTTTCTCCAAAGGTTGGAGCAGAGTAGCCAAGGCAGGTGAAGAGTGGGAGCGCATCTACCTTTGTAGAGTGACAGCAGCCGTTTACTGTGCAGGAGCTTATCTTTTCGCCAACTGCATCGAAGGCAGTGTAGGAAACGGTGTCTGCCATTTCGTGTGCGCCTGCGTAAAACGCATCGCAAAGCGGATAATCATATACGAGGTAGCTTCCGCTCAACTCCTCAAGGGCTATAAACTCAGAATAGCTCTTTATCTGTGCACTTTTAAGAGCAGGGTTTTTGTTATTGGAGGTGTTAGACTTGAAGCTTGTTGCCTGAGTCATATTACCTGTGAAGTAGAACACGCAATTGCCGGAAATAGAACGAACTACCTCACCATCAAAGCGGGCAAGGGTAGCAGGAATGTACATTTCCTTTAAGCTTGTGCAGTCTGCAAACCAAAATCCGGTACCGTTATTTGTTAATGAAGCGCCAAGTCGTACGCTTTGCATTTGTGTACAGCCGTTAAAGCTACTACGAGCGAGTGTGATAACGGTGTTTGGAATTACAAGGTTAGTAAAGGTTTTTACCTTAGTGCACTTGATGAACGCATACTCGCCAATGGCTGTTATGCCCTCGTAGAGAACGATGTCTGTCTCAAGGTTAGAGCAGTTTCTGAACAAGCCGTTAGGGATAGCGCCATTTGCATTCGCAATATTTTTAATTACGGTGTCAAGACCGTTTACTGTCTTTAAGCTTGTGCATCCGTAGAATATATTTTGACCGTCAAAGGAAGTAAAGCAAGCCGGAAGGCTAACGGAAACAAGGCTTGTACAGTTCTGGAATGCAGCGCCGCCGATGCTTACCAAGCGTGTGTTTGAAGTGTCGAACTCCTTGAGGGATGAGCAGCCGTAAAAGGTATTACCGATTACTCTTGCCAAGGCATCCGGCACAAGAATATATTCAAGCTTAGTGCAGTTCTTAAACAAGCCGTAGCTTGAGTTGTCGTGGAATGAGTTAAATCCCTCGCTTTGACCCGGCAGGCAGAGTGGCTTTTCTGCGGTGTATCTTAAGTTAGCCACTACTATTGTGGAAACTCCAAAGCTATCGCCATTTTCGTTGTATATAGTAATACCGGTCATATTGCGGTGACTTGTCTTAGTGTTTCCGGTATACTTCACATATGCCTTGCCGGCAGTTGCGTCCTGCTGCAGGTTGGAAATGCTGGAATAGATAGGATTTCCGCTGGCATCGGTGCCGCTGATGTACCAAATCAAGCCGGAGCCGTCCTCAGCCCATAAGTCGAGCGAAGTGCCATCCTTAAGGGTAACCTTTTCTCCTGCGGCAAATACGGAAATTGCAAACGCGCACGCAAGCAGCATCGCCATTGCGAAAATTAACATTAATTTCTTCTTCATAAATATAACTCCTTCAAGAATATTCTTATACACAACAATTATAACATAAAATAAAGTAAGTTTCAAGAGCGAATTTGCAAAGGCACTCGACGTGGCTTTCTCAAAGCTTGACTTGACGGTGGGCGTATGGTATAATTATCATACTAACACATAGAAGGAGTGCGAGATGGCGGGGAAGATAATAATGTGGGTTGTTGCCTTTTAGCCCACAAGTAAATATGGAAGGATATTAGCAGTCACCGAGTAAGGGGGATATTAGCCTGAAGCCTTGTCACAAGCGAGTCCCGTGGCATTAACCGTGTTCTTTATGACCTTACTCCGAAGACAATTGGCACAATCGAATGGTAATAATTCAGAGTGCCTTGGGAAAAAGAAAAAGCCTCGTAGAAATGTATCTACAAGGCTATTTTTTTATTCATTTTTTAAAAGTTAGAGACAAATTATTTTTAGATTCAAGAGAACAAATTTGTCTGGCACTTTTCACTTGAAATTATTCCCACTCGATTGTGCCTGTTGGCTTTGGTGTAAGGTCGTAAAGAACTCTGTTGATGCCCTCAACCTCTGCGGTAATTCTTGCAGTGATTTTGTGAAGAACTGCATAAGGAATTTCCTCGATTGTTGCGCTCATTGCGTCCTTAGTGTTAACGGCACGAATGATTGCAGGCCAGCCCTCGTAACGGCTTTCGTCCTTTACGCCAACGCTCTTGATATCGGGAATAGCAATGAAGTATTGCCATACGGTTTCATTAAGACCGCAGTTGTCAAACTCCTCACGGAGAATAGCGTCTGCTTCGCGGAGTGCGTGAAGTCTGTCCCTTGTGATAGCGCCTAAGCAACGTACGCCAAGACCCGGACCGGGGAATGGCTGACGGTAAACCATAGCGTGTGGAAGACCAAGTGCCTCACCAACAACTCTTACCTCGTCCTTGAAAAGAAGCTTAATAGGCTCAACAAGCTGGAACTGAAGGTCATCAGGTAAGCCGCCAACATTGTGGTGGGACTTAACTGCCTTTTTGCCCTCTGCCTGCTTTACGCTTTCCAAAATGTCAGGATAAATTGAGCCTTGAGCCAAGACTTCGGTGCCCTCAAGCTTTCTTGCCTCGTCAGCAAAAACGTTTATAAACTCAGCGCCGATAATCTTTCTCTTACGCTCAGGCTCGGACACTCCTGCCAAAAGGTCAAGGAAACGGTCTGTTGCATCAACGTAAATAAGGTTTGCATCAAGCTCCTTGCCGAAAATTTCGACAACAGCCTCGCTCTCGTTCTTTCTCATAAGACCGTGATTAACGTGTACGCAGTAAAGCTGCTTGCCGATAGCCTTAATCAAAAGTGCGGCAACAACACTGGAGTCAACACCTCCGCTGAGTGCCAAAAGCACGCGCTTATCACCAACCTGCTCACGCACAAGCTTAACCTGTTCTTCAATAAACTTGTCGGCAAGAGCCTTGGTTGTAATTCTTTCCATAGATTCGGGACGCACATTTCCGTTCATAAAAGCCTCCGTATAAAATCATAAATTTTGATAAAAAAAGTATATCACAATTTTTTTCTGTGTGCAAGTAGTATGCACATACTTTTTTGGAAAAAATTTAAAATAATTGATAAAATTTTTTGTGTATATATACAATTAAGAGGACAGTTAGCAAATTTTTCTTGATATTTTACTAGTGTTGTGGCATAATAACTATATCTGTGGTCAGTTTACGAGGAAGAAAAATGGAAAACGATACGAAGAAGAGAAGTAGCTTTACAGGAAGATTAGGCTTCGTTTTGGCGGCGGCAGGAAGTGCGGTTGGTCTTGGCAACATTTGGCGCTTTCCTTATCTTGCGGCTAAATACGGCGGTGGAATTTTTCTGCTTACTTATATTGCGCTCGCCCTTACCTTTGGCTTTTGCTTAATGATAGCGGAAATTGCCATTGGGCGCAAAACAGGGCTAAGCGCCATTGGAGCTTTCAAAAAGATTAGCAAAAAATTTGCGTTTATCGGCTGGATAGTATCACTTATCCCTATGATAATTTTGCCTTACTATTCCGTCATTGGCGGTTGGGTAACTAAGTATATGGCAGAGTTTATTGCAGGCAACGGGCACGCGGCAGCACAGGATGGATATTTTGAGACCTTCATTTCACAAGCGCCAGAGCCGATTTTGTGGTTTGTCATATTTATAGGCATTACCGCCTTGGTTGTTATGCTCGGCGTTGTAAAGGGGATTGAGCGTGTTTCCAAAATCATGATGCCTGTTTTGGTAGTGCTATCAGTGTTCATTTCCGTGTACGTGATGTTTATTGATGGTGCTTTAGAAGGAATTATTTATTACATTAAGCCGGATTTTTCAAAGTTTTCTTTTATGACGGTTGTAAGCGCTATGGGACAGTTATTCTATTCAATGTCCTTGGCAATGGGTATTATGATAACCTACGGCTCATATATGAAAAAGGACGTAAATCTTGAAAAATCCGTCCACAGTATTGAAATTTTTGACACAGGCATTGCCTTTTTTGCAGGACTTATGATTATACCCGCCGTGTTCGCCTTTTCGGGTGGTAACGAGGAAGCTCTTGGCAAAGGACCAAGCCTTATGTTTATTACTCTGCCAAAGGTGTTTGACACAATGCTTGGCGGTCAGGTAATAGGCGCGCTTTTCTTTGTTCTCGTGCTTTTTGCGGCTCTTACGTCTTCCGTGTCCTTGATGGAAACGGTCATTTCAATAATACAGGATAAATTAAAAATCGGCAGGAAAAAGCTGTGTTTAATAGTTCTTCTTGGTTGTATCGTTGTAGGCTTGCCCTCGTCCCTTGGATACGGGGTTTGGGGAGGAGTTAAAATTATCGGGCTCCAATTCCTTGACTTTTTTGACTTTATCAGCAATAGCGTTTTAATGCCTATTGCCGCATTCCTTATCTGTATATTTGTGGGATATGTGGTAAAGCCCGGCTTTATAACGGATGAAATAGAGTTAAACGGTAAATTCAAAATGAAAAAGATGTTTAATGTAATGATAAAATACATTGCTCCCGTTTGCTTAATAATTATTCTTGTTTTTGCAACACTTGATGTGTTTGGAATTTTAACAATTTAAAACAAAGGGGCTGTTGCTAAATGCAACAGCCCCTTTTGATGTTATGGAATTTATTTGATTTATTCGTCCTCTTCATTCTCCAAAATCTTAATGCCGAGCATCTTTTCAAAATGGGGAATTTCATATGGTGGAATAACTATTTCGCGCTTTTCACCGTCTGCCGTTTCAAATTGAACGGAGCAAACATTTTTAACGTGATAAATTCCGTAGCGGTCAAGGACAATTTTATGCTTTTTGTATTCCTCATCGGAGTGTGGCTTGTCCTTGTTCCAAATGGAAAAGCTTGTTTTTTTCACATCGCAAAGCATACGCTTAAAAAGCGCTTTGTCAATACCGTAAACCGTGTTGTTATTTGCCAAGCAAAGCTTACCGTCTTCCTCAAAAAGATAGTGTGACATATTAAGGTACTTAAATGCGCTGCTGTCCTTAATTTTATCGTCCCTTACTATGTATGGGTAGAAGAAAACATCCACCTTCACCTTTTCCTTGGGGATATTTAAGTAGTTTTCGCTTTTTTTGGAAAGCTCGTCAATATATTTCATTGCCTTTTTGTATTCGTCACTGTTTTCTACTATGCGTTTTTTTCTGTATTCAACAACGAAGCAGCCTGCACCAAAGCCGAAAAGAAGAATGCCAAAAGTAAATGCAACAATAAATAGCGGAGCAGTAAAGGCATATGCAAAGCCAACGCCAATCAGTATCATAAGACAGCAGGCAAGGAGCATAGCACCAAGACCGATAGAGATAACCTTCGTATAGCCGAGCCAAGCAGGGAGAGCCCACTTGGATTCAAGCTCATTCATTTTTTCCGCAATCCTTTTTTGGTTATCGACAATAGTTTCGTTAGCTTCGCGCAAGACAAAGGGGCTGGCGTATTTGGAAACACCGGTAATTTCGGAATTTTCCTCTATGTTAAAGCTGAAAATATTTCTCATAGTTTTTCCTCGTTTTTATCAGAATCATCTTTGGGAGATTCTTTTCTGAAAATTATAAATTTGCTAAAGAAATAGTTAAGCACTATAACTATTACTGACATAATCACTTTAGCAATCAAGGTACCGTTTATAGCTATGCCGAATATTTCAAAGGCGATATCCTTAAAGGACCAAGCATCTACAAAAAGGAACATACCAAGCTCGCTAATGCCTAAGCTGAACACTCGTGCGCCGAAAAACTCAAGGGCTTCCTTTGAAACTACATTAAAGCTCCAGGATTTTGACTCGAAAACCAAAAGCTTGTTTACAAAATATGCAAAAAGCGCTGCCAATGCCCAAGCAATAAGGGTTGACCAAAGATAAAGCTCGTCACCTAAAATAAAGTCAAAAAGCCAAAATACCAAGGTGTCAACAAGTGTGGTTAAAACTCCAAAGAATAAATAGAGCAAAACCTCCTTGTGCTTATTATAAAATTCTTTTATTTTCTTCATTTTCAGTCCTTAGTTTAATTTTTCAAGTAGCTCGCGGCACATATCTGCAACCTCGGAAAGCGCGCCCTTTTCAAAGGGGGACTTTAAGCCTGCCATTTTGATAAGGTCAACAAAGCCATAGTTACCTGTGCGGCTTGCGTGAGCTATATAGGTTTTTAGCGCACCCTCGTAGTTTTCAAGGCTAAGCTTTAAAAATTCAAAGGCAACAACCTGTGCCAAGCAATAGTCAATGTAATAGAATGGGCTTTGGAAAATGTGATTTTGGTATTGCCATCTTGTACCGTTTTCCAAGTATTCAATACCGTCTGCGTTCATATAAGGACGGAATTTAGCCTCTAAGTCCTTCCATACCGCATTTCTTTCCGCAGGGGTCATTTCGGGGTTTTCGTAAACTATCTGTTGGAAATAGTCAACTATAACACCGTAAGGAATAAATGCAAGGGCGGAGAATAGGTGCTTATACTTGTAAGCATCTGCGCGCTCTCCAAAGAACTTGTCCATATACTTCCATGCGAAAAATTCCATACTCATAGAGTGGCTTTCCGCAGTTTCCATGCCGCCTAACTGTGTTTCGGGGAGCATTTCGTTTCTGCCAACGTAGTATGCAAAGGCGTGACCTGCCTCGTGGGTGATAACGTCAACGTCGGCTGTTGTGCCGTTGAAGTTTGCAAATATAAACGGCTGACGGTAGTCGGGGAAGAAGGTCATATAACCGCCTGTCCACTTGCCCTCTCTTGGCAATACATCAAAGGCGTCGGACTCAAACATCATATCAATAAACTCAGCGGTCTCGGGGCTCATTTCGTGATACATTTCCTTACCTGCCTCCAAAATACCCTCTGCGTCAAGAATAGGCTTAGGGTCGTTTTCAGAGTAGGTGTTATCGTCATAAAGCTTAAGCTCGTCAATGCCAAGCTTTTTTGCAATCTTGCTCTTTAGCTCGGAGATAGCGGGAACTAAATCGTTAAGCACATTTTCACGGAAAACCTTTACATCGTCCTTGTTATACGCGGTTCTGCCCATCAAGTTATAGCCAAGGCCAACGTAGTTTTCATAGCCAAGCTTTTTAGCCATTTTATCGCGCACCTTAACCATCTTGTCGTAAATACCGTCAAGGTATTCACTGTTTGCGCCTAAGGATTTGCCAAGGGCATTGTACGCCTCGCGCCTTGTGTCTCTGTCGTTATCCTGCATATACTTACGCAAAGCGCCAAGGGTCAATTTATCACCGCGAAAATCGTAGGTAAGCTCGGATACAAACTTGCTGTATTCAGTGGTGAGCTTGTTTTCCTCCTGCATTTCCTCAAGGACACGCTCGTCAGCACACTTTAAGGAAAGCTCCATTGTGGCGATAACGAGAGGGTTTAGGCTCTTTTTTGCCTCCTCAAGATAGGGAGATTCCAAAAACGCCTTTGTAAACTTAAGGTCATACATCTGGATTTCGGGCAACGCGTTATTATAGTAATCCATCTCGGCAGTATAAAACTCATCGCGGCTGTTCAAATTCAAGCGTGTTGAAGCCAAGCGCGCCATAGTACCAACGCGACTGCTTAAATTGTTATATTCGTCGCGTAGTGAAAGTAGAGTAACACTGTCGGAGACGTTCTCTGTGCGGGAAATAATGTCCTTTATTTGGTTAATGACCGAGTCCTTGTCAACTCGCTCATATTTCATTTCGCTAACTTTAGTATAGTTCATAGTAAGCTCCTATAATTTTATTCTTATTTATAATAGCATAAATAATAGCATATGTCAATCTTTACATTTTGATACTTTTGTGAAGGTTTTGTGCGTCGAAAAAAACTTCTTTACATTAATTGAAAAGTGTGTTAAAATAAACAAAAGCTTTTTGGGAGAAATAAAATGACTGCACTTATGATAATCGCGCCAATTATTGTGGCGCTTGGAATAGGCTTTCTTTTCGCCATATCAAGGAAAGAAAATAAAAGAAAAAATGAAGCGTTAAACAGGCGCGATTTCGTTATACGCTCATCATACACCTGGGGTGTTATAATGGTAACTATCGTGGCGGTGCTATTGGCGCTTGTCATTTTCGGCAATGTTGATATGGGCTTGCCCTTGGGTGTTAATATCACTCTTGGCGTTTTGCTTTTTGCCTTTTCCTTTGGAGCTTTGCAGATATTCAGAGAGAAGGTAAGGGTTATTGAAAAAAAGGAGATAATCCACACCCCCGTTATCGGCAGAACAAGGAAATACACCTTTAAGGAAATTAACAGGGTTGATATGAAAAGAACAGGAGTTTACGCCTATGTAAACAACAAAAGGATTTTCACCTTAGACCCCACAGGCATTGGCACAAGCCTTTTTGTAGAGCTGTATAGGTTAGGAGAATGAAAAATAACAGACGGAAATTAACTCCGTCTGTTATTTTTTATTCAACTGCTTTTAATGATTCCACCATAGGAATTTTGGTGATTTGCCTGCGCATAAAGAGATTTACAAGAAAGGCAAAGAGAATAGAGAAGCCAAAGGCTATAAAATAGCTCTCGGGAGCGATGTAAATCTTAAATGCAAAGTTATCAACCACTACCATTGTCATAACCATATAATGGAATAAATAACCGATTGGAATACCTATAATGCTCGCTATAAATGACAAAAGAATATTCTCGCGTAATACGTAGCTGTTTGTTTCTCTTGGGTAGAAGCCCAAAACCTCAACGGTTGCAATTTCTCGGCTTCGCTCCGCCAAATTGATGTTGGTCAGATTAAAGGTAACTATAAAGGCAAGGGCGGCGCAGAATGCAACAATGAGCCAAATTATATAATTCAAGCAATCAAGGGCATCGTTTGCGGAGCTACGGGTGGAGGAAAGGTTGGAAATGCTTGTTATACCCTCAAGGGCGGTCAGCTTCTCACCCATTGCACCTCCGTCCTCGTTTGTTTTTATAAAGGCGGCATTTTTTTGATATTCACCAAAGGAGCTCTCGTAAAGAGCCTTATCCATAAAGACAAAGCTAGCAATAAAGTTTTCATAAATTGCCCCAACAGTGACGGTTGCGTGCTTCATTTCTGCATTTACAATCTCAATTTCGTCACCTACGGAAAGATTTAGCGTGTCGGCAATTTTGTTGTTTATTATTACGTTATTTCCGCTTTGCTTTCCAATATCAACCCCGTCCATTGAGGTAAAGTGCCAGTATTCTGTCAACTCCTCCCAATTATCAAAGGCTATTAAATTGATGGAGTTCATCAGCTTGTCGGACTTTACGTCAACGAGGCTCTTTGATGCAGACATATATTCGATTTTTTCAATGGTTGAAAGCCCAGAACCAATTTTTTCCTCGCTGTCAAAGGTAACTTCAATTTTATAACGTTGCACGTTGTCGTATTGCCAATTGGCAATATCTATCATAGAGTTGCGCACGCCAAAGGCTGTCAAAAGCAAGCCACAGCAGCAACCAATACCTACAAGCATCATTATAAGACGTTGCTTGTATCTGAACATATTTCTGAAAATAATTTTTTGCAAGAAGGGTAGCTTTTTCCAAAAAGGTAGTCTTTCAAGCAAAATGCGTTTGCCACCCTTGGAGGCCTTTGGACGAATAAGGGAGGCAGGAGAACTGATAAGCTCTCGTCTAACGGAAATATAAGTGCTACCAAGAATACATACAAGGGATGCAGAAAGGGTAATGAGCATCATGCTTGGGCTAAAGTAATACGTCAAAGGAGCAAAATTGTAAAGGGCATTATATGCCATCCAGAAGATTGCAGGCACACCCCAAGAGCAAAGGAAAAATCCTATAAACCAACCAATCAGGGTGGCGCTGCCTGCGTAAAGCAAGTACTTTGCCGCAATTTTGCTATTTGAAAATCCAAGTGCCTTTAAGATACCAAGCTGATTTCTTTCCTCGTCAACCATACGGGTCATTGTGGTTACGCAAACCAAAACAGCTATCAGAATAAAGAAAATCGGCATTACGCTTGCAATCTCGCCAACAATGGCGGAGTCATTTTCAAAATGAACGTAACTGGGATTTTCGTTCCTTGTTAAAAGGTAGGTTTTTGGCTTTTCAAGTCCAAGCTTAGCGGCAAAATCCTCTGTTAAGTTAGGAATTTGGGTGCTAAGAGCTGAAAACAGCTTATCGTAACGTGCCTTTGCTACTGTGTCAAGCGTCGCTCGGACGTCTGCCTTGTGTGTATCAATCAGGCTATTATACTCGTCTGTATAAGCCTGCTCCTTTTGTGAAAGGGTCACGTTTATTTCGGTGTAGGCTTCGGTTTTAAAGCTATCGGGATTGCAGTATAAAAATGAGTTTAAGGCGCCTGAGCCTATGGTGGTTGTTCCTCTGTCTATGCCTATATATAGAGGGGAGTGTACAATTCCCACAATGGTATATTCAGTGTTTTTAAGGCTCTTTTCACCGTTTTTGTCAATGGTGGAGAGGGTTATTTTTTTACCGATATCATTTTCTCCAAACCGTTCAGCATCGGCTAAAACCTCGTTCGGCTCTGTGGGGAGTCTGCCATAGTCCAAGGAAACCGTGTTTGTGCTTTGGGAAATGGAAATAAATTTGAGCGCCATATTGTTGCCCTCAAAGTCAACAAGCACATCCGCTGTGTAGCATCCCTCTGCGCTTTCAACTCCCTCAAGCTTTTCAAAGGCTTCAACGTCCTCGTCCTCAAAGCCAAGGGTGGAGTATAGGCGGTAATCGTACATATTATGCTCGGTTAAAAATATGTTGCCCGTGTTCCTTAAGGAATCTGTGGTTAGTTTAAGTCCTGCAAAAAATCCCGCACTTAGTGCTACAATTAAGCAAAGAGCAATAAATCTGCCCTTGAAGGTGCGAACCGTACGCAGGGTCATTTTAAATATGGATTTCATACGCTTACCACTCAATCTCCTCAATAGAAGTAACGCTTTCGTTTATCTCGTTTGACACGATTTTTCCACTCTTGATGCGGATAATTCTGTCAGCCATAGGTGCGATAGCTTGGTTGTGGGTGATTATGATAACCGTGGTATTTCTTTCTCTGCTCAGGTCATAAAGCATTTTTAAAACGAACTTGCCCGTTACATAGTCGAGAGCGCCTGTTGGCTCGTCACACAAAAGCAGGGAGGGGTTTTTAGCCAATGCTCTTGCAATGGCAACACGCTGCTGCTCGCCGCCGCTTAGCTGGGCAGGGAAGTTGTCCTGCCTGTCCCCCAAGTCAACCATATCAATGGCAGTTTTAGCATCAATGGGATTTTTGCAAAGCTGAGCCGCAATTTCCACGTTCTCAAGGGCGGTCAGGTTTGGCACAAGATTATAAAATTGGAACACAAAGCCAACATCGTGGCGCCTGTATTCAACAAGCTCTTTTTTGGAAAGAGAGGACACGTCACGTCCGTTAAAAAGTATAGTTCCGCTTGTTATGGTATCCATACCACCAAGCATATTTAAAAGTGTAGTCTTACCCGCACCGCTTTCGCCAAGCAACACACAAAACTCACCCTTTTCAACGGTGAAATCAACTCCGTCAAGTGCATTCACCGCACCTTGACCCTCACCATAGGTTTTTATCACGTTTTTAAATTCAATATAACTCATTTAGTCGCCTCTTCTATAAATTAACTACTAATTATATAATAAAGGAATTTTGCCAAGTTGTCAATATAAAATTCACCACTTACAAAAGTGGAGCAAAAATTTTTGTGAGTGAGCGGATAAGCTTTGAGAATAGGTTAGTTTTAATCTTGTCGGGAGTTATTTTTTCGCTTACCTCAAGGGTTGCGAAAACGTCCTTGTACATTTCATTTATAACCGGCACGTTGTATAGCCAAATTCCGTTTTCAAAGTGATGAACAAGGGAACGGTAATCAAGATTGACAGTGCCAATCAAGGCATACTTGAAGTCCACTAAATATAGCTTTGAGTGGACAAATCCCGGGGTGTATTCATAAATCCTTACTCCGTGAGAAATCAGCCTTTGATAGTAGCTTTTTGTCATATTAAACACAAGCCTTTTGTCAGGTATGTGTGGAACTACAAGAGTTACGTCAACACCACGCAGCGAGGCGGATTCAATGGCGGAGCAAAGCTCGTTGTCAACTATGAAATAAGGTGTTACAAGGTGTACTGACTTTTGTGCGGAGTAGAGCATAGACAAAATTAGCATTTTGCTGACTCTGTGGTTGTAAATTGGGCGTGGACCGTCACCAAAGGGGACAAGATAGCCTTGCCCCTCGCTTGTGATTTTTGGGTATAATTCGCTATGGAACACAGGCTCCCTTACATTAATGCCGAAGTCGGTGACAAAAAGGCGTGTCAGCTCCCAAACTGCCTCTCCTGTAATACGGATCCCAATATCCTTCCAGTGCCCGAATTTATTTACTTTGTTGATATATTCGTCAGCAATATTAACGCCACCGGTATACCCTACCTTGCCATCAATTATCATAATTTTGCGGTGATTACGGTTGTTAAATTCGCTGTCAGCATTTCCCTTCATGCGTGAAAACGGTGATGCCTCTATGCCGTATTCTTTAAGAGCCCTTGCATAATTGCCGGGCAAGGTCGACATACATCCAATGTCGTCGTACAAAACCTTAATCTCCACACCGCGTAATGCCTTTTCTTGCAAAATACTTAGGATATTATTCCAAAAATAGCCCTCTTCTATTATGAAATATTCAATGTATATAAATTTTTCCGCGCGCACTAAATCCGAGAGCATAGCATTCATCATTTTCTCGCCTAAGGGGTAGTATGTACAATCGTTGCTTTTGAAAAGATGTGTGTTAGCTGTTGCTTTTAGTAGCCGTGCCTGCGAAAAGGCTACAGGGCTTTCTCCCTCTAAGCTTGCATATGCGTCTGCGTCGTTTGCTATGTAGTTGTATTGCTTCAAGCTTTCAAGCCTGTTAATGAAGCGCCTGTGTAGCTTTCTCGAATAAAAAATAAAGTATAGCATAAACCCACCGATAGGAATAATCATTACAAAAATAAGCCAAGGGATTTTATAGTCGGGGTTGTCTTGTGATGAGATTATGCGGATTACGCATCCTATTTGCGTAATCCAAGCGGCAATATAAAAATACGGCACAAAATAGCAAAGTACAACCACAGTACCGATAATTCCAAGCACCTCGAAAATAGTTATCATCATAGCGAAAATGTACCGCACAGGAATATAATTTATTTCTCGCTCGATAGTTTTTTTGCCGGCTTTGATAATTTGCTTTCTTTTCATTTCTCTCCTTAAATTGCTAAAACGGAGTAGTGACACTCCGTTTTAATTAATTATTTTTTCAAGCTGTGGGCGTAATCAATTCTTTCTTGCGCCTCTTTGGTTCTTTTGTTAGCCTCTGCAATTTGGATTTCGCGTTCCTTTTGCATAAGCTCCTGTCTTTGAGATGGGGAAAGCTTTGCTTCCTCCCATGTTGCTTTTCCCTCTGCCTTTGCGGCTCTGAATTGAGCCTTGGTTACCTCGTGCTGAGCCTTTGTGCTTTTCTTCATATCTCCAAAAGCTCTCTTAAAAAAATTCTTGATTCCCATTTTGTTTTTCTCCTTTTTATATGTTATTTGTTAATTGTTTTCGTTTAAAATGCTGCTTGACATCGCAAGGATTTCCTTGGAATATTTCTTTTTTCTTTTGCTCATAAGCTTGTTGTGTAGAGGATAGTTCGCGCCTGACGTTGCAAGTCCCGCACATCCAATTGCCACGCCTGCCACCATACCGCCGGGGATTAAGCTCATTGCCATTGTCATTCCTGTACCAAGGACTAATGCACCAACAGTGCCAAGAGCGTATGAAAACGCCTGAACGGGTCTTTTTACCTTTTTGTCAAGGCTCTTTAGCTTATCAAGCTCCGTTACCTGCTTTGGCTCGGTGCTATATTGCTCCTTGATTTTGTTGATTACCTTTACATCATTGTTTGTCATATTCGTTTAACTCCTTTGTGTTTTGATTACGTTCCTATTATATCGGTCACTTGTAAGCAAAAAAACAAAAAGAGGTATTTGTTTTGAAAAAGATTTGTAAAAGAAATGTAAAAGCAAAAATCCTTCTCGCTAGGCGTGATACTCCGTTAAGAGTATCACCCCAGTTCTATTCGCCTTTTCGGCGAGTTTTATTGCTTCGCAGTG
>JAZSGX010000046.1:0-24779 GCA_045532975.1 Eubacteriales bacterium
GGCTGTTGAAGACCTTGAAAAGGTTATTGAGGACCTTGAAAAGGTAGAACAGGAAAAGGAAGAGCTGAAGGAACAGCAGAAGGAAAACGAACAGCAGAAGCAAGAAAACGAACAGCAGAAGCAGGAAAACGAACAGCAGAAGCAGGAAAACCAAGATAAGATTGAGCAAAATCAAGATAAGATTGAGCAAAATCAGGAAAAGCTTGAGAATGACACTAACTTGACTGAGCAAGAAAAGAACGAGCTCAAGCAGGAGAATGAACAGCTCAAGCAGGAAAATGAACAGCTTGATAAGGAGAACACACAGCTCGATCAAGAAAACACAAGACTTGAGCAAGAAAACGAAAAGCTTGACCAAGAAAATGAAAAGCTTGACCAAGAAAACGAAAAGCTTGAAGCTGAAAAGAACGAGATTGACAAAAACCAAACCGACAAGGACAGTGACTACAAGCAGGACCTTGATCAAGCATTTGACAATATGTTTGACAACATCACTGATGCGGTTGAGGATATGGAAAATCTTGAAAACTCTATAGAGGACTCAAGACAAGAGCTTGACAAAAAGGAAGAAGATTTGACAAGCAAGGAAGAGGACGCTATTGAGGATGCTTTTGAGAAGATTGATGAAATCATCGAAAAATCTGAGGCTGATGAACAGACCAAGGAAGACATGAAGGAAGAAATGGAAGACCTTAAGCAGGATCTTGAGGATATCCTTAAGGATGATTCCATGACTGAGCAGGAAAAGAATGAGGCTATGGACGAGGCAATCCACGACAAGCAGGATGATATGCAGGACGCAGCCGAAAAGGAAGATCAGGCTCAGGAAGAAATTACTGATAAGATGGAAAACAGTGAGCACGAGGTTGTTAAGGACTTGGCAGACGCTCTTGAATCCAAGGACCAAGACAAGATCAATGAGGCTCTCGATAACATCAAGGATAAGCTCGATGAGATAGAGAAGAACGAAAGCGATCTTCAAGATCAAATCAACGACAAGCAAGAAGAGATTGACCAAAAGCAGGAAGAGATCGATAAGAACCAGGCAGAAATGGACAAAATCGATCAAGACCAGAACATGACCGAGCAGGAAAAGAACGACGCAAAAGAGGAGCTTGAAAACAAGAATGAGCAGCTCGAAAGCGAAAAGAACCAGCTCGAGAATGAAAAGTCCGAACTTGAGGACGCTAAGCAAGAGCAAACAAACGAAAAGAACGACATCATTCAAGATATCTATGATTCCGCAGAGGAAGCTCCCGATTCAGAAATCAAGGACGCTGTTCAGGATTACGCTAACGACTTAGACCAAAGCAAAAACGATGAGCAAAAGCGTGAGGAAGCAACTGAGGAAGCGAAGAACGATATCAATAACGCAATTCAAAAGAACGAAACAAACAAGGAAATTGCAGGTGAGCTTGACGATCTCCGTCAGGAAATCAGTCAGTCTCCTACAAACAAGGAAAACTCCGATACTATGGAGGACTTGAAGGACGCTATCGAAAACAGTGACGCAAGCGCACAGGATAAGATGGATGCTGAGCAGTGGCTCGATAGAGAAAATCAAGACATTAAGGACAATATCCTCAACAATGAGAACATGACCGAGCAGGAAAAGAACGATGCTCTCGGTGATAAGTATCAGGATATGAAGGATAAGATTGACCAAGGCATGAAGGAAGACCAGGAGCAGTACGACAAGGATAATGACTCTTTCCAAAGCTCCACAAACGAAAACTTCCAGCAAATCGGCGAGGCTCTCAAGGAAAACAACAAGGATAAGCTTGACAGTGCAACCGGCAACATCAAAGAGGAAAACAACAACAAGACAGATGCTGCTTGGGACAAGAACGTTGATGATATGATTAACGAGCTTGACAAGATTCTTGGTGACAGTGAGGTTAGCGACGAAATGAAGGACATTGTTTCCGACTATAAGGATGCCCTTCAGGATGCTAAGGATCATAACAATAGCCAAAACGGTTCCCAAGAGGAAGCGAAGGATATGGTTAACGGTGCTACAGACAAATTCAACGAAGACCTTAAGGACTTTATGGAAGATCACTTCGGCGGTCAGGAGCTTGGTGAGGAGCTTATCGGCGGTCTCACACAGGGTCAGGAGAATTTGAATAAGGAAAACGGCGGTGGCGGCGAAGAGGAAAAGGACAATGGCTCATCCTCCGATAAGGGTGAAAACCAGGAAGGCGACAAGCAGGACGGTAGCCAGAGTGACGATACCTCAGGTAGCGGCGACCAGACAGAAGGAAGCGGTGACCAAACAGATGGTAGTGGCGACCAACAAACTCCCGGTAGCGGCGGAGAAGACCCAACAAAGCCGGGCGAAGACGGCAAGGGTGAAACCGAACAGCCACCGGAAGGCAACAGCAGTGAGCAAACTCCAGGTAGCGGTGATGGTACACAGGGTGACCACTTCACAGACGAAAAGCCTGAGGAAGACAAAAATGATGATGTGTTTATCCCCGGTATCGGCTTCATTTCAATGAAAGCGTTGTTCGATGACGAAACTCTTAACAGAGAATTCGATAAGATGTTTGGCAGACCAATCACGGCTGAGGAGCGCGAAATTATCGCTGCATACCTCGACTTTGTAAAGCAAGATGATTAAAAAATAAATTACAGTATACGGAGAAAAGATTATGGGATTATTTAACAAAAAGGGTGCTAAGGCACAGGATCAACTCACAGAGGAAATGGTAAACGAGGCTGTTGCAAACGAAAATGCAGACAGCGTAGCAGAGGCTGAGGACAGGGCAGCGGAAAAGGCTGCTGAGAAGGCTGAAAAGAAAGAGAAGAAGGCAACAGAGGAAATTAAGATTGATGCTGAGGCTGAAAAGGAGCTTAAGCTCTTCGCTGAAAAGTGCGAGAAAATCTTTACTGAGGTAAAGAAGGATATTATCGGTCAGACAGAGGTTGTTCAATCTACAATCATTGCTATTATCGCAGGCGGTAACGTTCTTTTGGAGGGTGCGCCGGGACTTGGTAAAACTCGTCTTGTTCGTTCTCTCGGTAACGTATTCGACCTTCCATTCTCAAGAATTCAGTTCACACCTGACTTGATGCCTGCCGACGTAACAGGTACTAATATTATTACTAAGGATGAAAACGGTAACTCTAAGTTTGAATTCCAGAAGGGTCCTATCTTTAGTAACATCGTTCTCGCGGACGAAATTAACCGTGCTACTCCAAAGACACAGGCAGCTTTGCTTGAGGCCATGCAGGAGCACAAGGTAACAGTTATGGGTGTATCCCGTAAGCTTGACGAGCCTTTCTTTGTACTTGCAACACAGAACCCAATTGAGCAGGATGGTACATATCCATTGCCAGAGGCTCAGATGGACCGTTTTATGTTCAAGATTTTAGTTCCTAATCCTTCCGCTGAGGAGCTTGGACAAATCGTTACAATGACACAGAAGACAATGGATGAAACCGCATCCGCTGCTTGTAACGGTGAGGAGCTTCTCAAGATGAGAGCAGTAGCGAAGACTATTCCGATTGCATCTGAGGTTCTTGATTATGCAATGGCAATGGTTGCTTCTACTCACGCAAGCAGTGAAATCGCAACAGAAACAGCAAAGAAATATATCCGTGACGGAGCTTCCCCTCGTGCGGCTCAGGCTCTTATCACAGCAGCAAAGGTACGCGCTCTTATTAAGGGTAGATACAATGTTTCCTTCGAGGACATTAATACTCTTGCAGTACCTGTTCTCCGTCACAGAATTAAGCTTGGCTTTGAGGCTGTTACATCTAAGCTCAATGCAGACGATGTAGTTTTGGCTCACATTGCTAACCTTAACAACGTAAGCAACGCATCTGCAGTATTAGGCAAGAATAATAAAAAGAAGTAATAGGCGGTAATTCATGAAAAGAAGAATATTAGACGGTGATTTTCTCGACCGTCTAGATGCTGCCTCCTTACTGTTAAAAACTGCTATGACCGGCTTCTTCGGCGGTAGCCGAAAAGCCAGGTCATATGGTAATACTGTTGAGTTTGCGGATTTCCGCGAGTATTTCCCCGGTGACGATATCAGACGTATCGACTGGAACGTATATGCGCGTTTTGAGAAATACTTTATAAAGCTCTTTACAGATGAAAGACAAATGCACAACCAGATTTATATAGACTGCTCAGCTTCTATGGCTTGTGGTAAGCCTGAAAAAGCAACGGCAGCGCTCAGGGTTGCGGCAGCATTTGGATATCTCTCGGTTGACTCTATGGATAGAGTTTCTTATAAGCTTATAAAGGAAGACAAGTCAGTTGACCTTGGCTTCACTATAACTAATAAGGACTCCTTCTACAGAGCTGCGCAAGCACTTGAAAATACTGATTTTGAGGGCGATGCAGATCTTGAAAAATCCATTGTATTAGCAGAGTCCCCCGGAAGAGATGACGGTCTTACAATAATAATTTCAGACTTTTTGACAGAAAGCAACTGGAAAAAGGCAATAGACTTCCTATTGTATAATAGAAGAGAAATCATGCTTATTCAGGTTATTTCTCCTGATGAGCTTTACCCTGATTTCGACGGTCGTATTCATATGATGGACTCCGAGGCTATTGATATAGGCGACGGACGTAATATGAGAATGGCTATTACAAAAAAGATGATGAATGCTTACCAAAGAGCGCTTGATGAATATGAAAAGGAGATAATCGATTTCTGCGCAGCAAGAAACGTTACCTTCTTTACAGTATCTTCAGACGATCCTATTGAAAAGATAATATTCGGTAAGGGCTATGAGGCGGAGGTAATCAAATGAGTTTTCTTTATCCATTAGGTTTTCTCGGCTTGATTGCCATACCTATCGTAATATTAATTTATTTATTACGCTCCAGGTATAAAACGAAGACCGTTTCCAGTACCTTTATCTGGAAACGAAGCTTGAAGTATGTAAAACGCAGAATTCCTTTGAACTTCATTATGTCAATGATACTTATCCTTCAGATTTTGGTTGTAGTTGTTGCAAGCTTTGCTATTGCAAGACCAACTGTAAACCCTTTGAAAACCGAGGAAAAGATTGTCATTTTGGACGCATCTGCAAGTATGCTTGCCGTAGACGGCAATTCTACAAGATTTGATGCGGCTAAGAAAAAGATTGAGGAGTCAGCAGAGGAAATTGGCGATAACCACAAGATGACGCTTATTTTGGCGGGCGAGGAGCCTATTATGGTTAAGTCAAGAACTGCGGACAAGGGTGAGTTTTTGACAGCCCTTCGCCCCCTTGAATGTACTATGAAGGGGTCAAATGTTAATAAGGCTCTTGAAATGGCAAAAGATATTTTGAACCAAAACAAGGGCGCACAGGTTCTTCTTTACACAGACAAATCTTACATTGACACAGACGGAATAGAGGTTGTTGACTGTAAGAGAGCGGAGGAGTGGAACGCAGGTATCATTTCCTTTGATGTTGACGATCTTAAGTCGGGCTCGGAGTTTGTTGTTAACGTAGGTGGCTACGGAAAAAGCACTGAATTCAATGTAGAGCTGTATATCAACGGTAAATTCGCCGCTGAAAAGTCTGTTAGCTTAACAGCGGGTCAAATTCGCCAGTTAAGATTTTCTAACAATATTGAGGATAACGGACTGGATGAAATAAAGGTAAGATTGGACAGACCCGTTACAAGCTATAAGAGTGCGACTGTTAAGCTCTCTGTTGACGATAGCTTTGCTTACGATAACGAAATGACCGTTTATCCCAAGGAAAAGAAGACACCGAAGATTTTGTATGTTAGTAAGTACGTTACAGGCTCAGGCGGAAAGAAATCTGCTGACAGATCTCTTTTGAACTTTGCTTTGAGAGCTAACGGTTATTCAATTAAGTCCGAGGATATGTATGGCAGCGTTAACGAGGCGGCTGACATAACAGGATATGATATTTATATCTATGAGGGCTTAGTTCCATATACTTTGCCGACAGACGGTGCTGTTTGGCTCATTGACGTTGATGGTGCGTTCACTGATGAAACAGGTATAGTGATTGGCGACAGAGTTAACGTTGATGAGGAAAACGGTTACATTATTGACAAGTCTATTGGAGCAACCGCTGAAATTGTTAAGAACGTACATATAGATATCCCGCTTCATTATGCCGGTCAGGATGTTCCTGCGGCTGTGTCTGTATATCGCCCGATATACATACAGGATGCACCATCCTTTAAGTCAATTTATGAAGCGAATACCCACAGTATTTTTGTTGCAGGTAACTACAGAAGTGCGCCGATGATTGTAACATCATTCGACTTTGCAGACTCCTCTGTTGTTGCATATATTTCCGACTTCCCAATGCTTATCAAAAATATGATAGGCTACTCTGTACCTGAGCTTATGCCTGCCCGTACAGCGACTATCGGAAGCCAAATAGAGATTAAGTTCCCTGTTGGTGCGAAATATATTAGCCGTTACTATGTTGGTGAAAACGGCGAAAGCAAGCTTGAAAACAGAATTGACGTTGAAAAGTTTATCGCTGAGCTTGAGGAAAAAGCAAAGGAAGACAGTTCATTCAACGTTGATGCTAACCTTAAAGATGTATTTACTATTGTAAATCCCGGTAAATACGAAATAGTTGTTGAATATCCTGATGGAGAAGATGCCGACCTTCTTAATGATGAAAAGCGTTATTCTATCACCGGACACTTGGCAACTGAAGAAACTATAATTACGGAAAATGTCCCAACCGAATATTTGAAATACCCAATGATTGCAGATAATGCAAAGGTTGAGTATGCACAGGTGGAAATTTTCCCATATGTTATTGCTTTGTTGATATTATTATTAATTATTGAGTGGGGGGTATATTATCGTGAGCAATATTGATGTTGCGGTAGAACGCCCGCTGTTATTCTTAATTTTAATACCTGCGCTTCTTCTCGGTATCATTCCGTTTTTGAGATTGAACAAAAGACGCAGAGCTTCAATTAAGCATTTGGTTCCGTTTATTTTGCATTTGTCCTTGGTATTTATTCTTTCTGCTCTTTTGGCAGGAATTACAGTTACCGAAACCACAGACGAAAGACTTTCCACAAAGGTTGTTTTCGTAGTTGACGTATCTGACAGTAATAGAGAAAATACCCCCGAAATGGACAAGTTTATGAGGGAAATTATTGAGCATTCCGACTTGGAAAAGGATAAGTTCGGCTTGGTTTTGTTTGCAAAGGGCGATTTTGTTGTTCTTCGCGACCAAAACCCGTCAAAGGAAACGGTTGGATTGTTTGATATAAACAGTCCCGACTATTTTTCGGATCTTCAGGATATAATCGACGAAAAGCTTTCGGAATCAACCGCTACATCTGTGACAGATGGTACAGACATTAGCGTGGCTATTTCCAGAGCAAGCGAGCTTTTTGTTGAAGAATATACAAACAAGAAGATGATAGTTTTGTCTGACGGACTTGAAACTATGGGCGACAGTATTACGGTTGCTAAAATGCTCGATGACGGTATCCAGGTAAGCGGTGCTTACTTTAATATGGTTGGTGCAAGCGGTAGAAAGGATGAAACTCAGTTGATATCCGTAAACACCAATGGCAGAGTGCTTGAGGGTGAAAAGGTAAAGGTTGAGTTTGTTATTAAAACTACTGTAAAGGACGCTTACGTCAAATTAGTAGTTGAAGACGGTGACATTGTTACCGAAAAAATCGTATCGTTGCCAAACGTAGGTAAGGAAAATGCGGTTGGTCTTGAGTATTTGCCTGAAAAATCGGGAGTAAATACAATTAAAGCCTCAGTTATTCCTGTTACCAGCAAGGGTAAGCCTATTGACGGTAAGGATACAATAACTATGAATAATACACTTTATTCATGGTATTCCCTTGATGCTCAAAGAAAAATTCTTATTGTTGACGGTGATGCAAAAAGTGACCGTAGTCAGTACGAGCAGATTAAAAACAGCTTAGTCAGTGAAGACATTGAAGAATTTTACGGTGTTGAGGTTTGTAGCGTTGACGATTTCCCGGCTAACCTTGAGGGTCTTTTGAGATATGACCAAATCGTTATGATGGACGTTGATTTCTCTAAGCTCAGGGGGGATGCGGGCGCTGATTTAAAGAGATACGTTGAGGAAATCGGACGCGGCTTGTTCTTCTCCTTTGGCGACAGCTTATATAGCAAGAGCGTTGAGGATGCAGAGCAAAAGGAAGAATTTAAGGAAATTCCTAAGGAAATAGAAGAGCTTTTACCCGTTAAATTGGAGCTTGGTGATGAAAAGCAGACAGTAGGTATGGTGCTTGTTGTTGACCTTTCATCCTCAATGGGACATTTGATGGATGGCAAGTCAAGATTTGAGATTGTTATCGAGGGTGTTAAAAAGATGTTGATGCTCGGTGCTGAGGAAGAAACCGAAGAAACGCCACCTGAAGAGGAAAACCCTGATGACGAGCTTGGTGATGAGAACGACAATTTCTTTGACGATACAGAGGAAGATGATAAAGAGGAAGAGGACAAAGCAGGCTTTGATAGTGAAGACTATATAGGTGTTATCTGCTTTGACGCTGATGCCTTTGTTGCTCAGGAAATGGTTCAAATCGGCGACTTGGAGAACAGAAAAAAGCTTTGTGAGGATGTAGAGTGGCAGTTAAGACACTACTACTACCATCACTACTATGACAAAAAGGGTAATGTTACCGACATTCCTGTTGGAAGAAACGACGGTGACAAATATACAAGTCAGGGTTATGTAAAGCCATCCGGTATCAAGGAGGGTACATATGACCAACAGACTAACTGGTACATTAAATCCTATGGTACACAGTACAAGTGGGCTATTCAAGAGGCTTCCGATATGCTTGATGACCAAAGTGACAAGACTATGCTTCATATTAAGCAGGTATTGTTTATGTCAGACGGTGCGCCAACCACAACAAGCGGTTATATAAACATCGTTGAGCGTATGGCAAACAGTGGTGTTAAAATTTCCACCATCGCAGCGGGTCTTGACCTTGATACAAGCAAGCAGGACACACAAAAGAAGGAGCTTATGAAGATAGCCAATGCAGGTAAGGGTGACTTCTTGGTAGCTGAAACTGCAGATGCGTTGACAGAAAACCTTGTTGACACCGCAAAGAGCGTAACCGCTGACCTTATCAACCTTCGTCCTGTATTACCAAAGGAAAACTCACTTAATTCCAGCCTTCTCCAAGGTATTCACGCGGCAGAGGATGAGGAAAAGTTCCAGCCGATGTACGGTTATTTCTCATCAACCATTAAGGAAGGCGCTGACCTTATCCTTTATGTTGACAGAATGAAGCCGTTATATGCAGAATGGCAGTGCGGTCTTGGTAAGGTTGCGGCATTTATGTCTGACTTTAGCGACCCACAGTGGACGGGTGCGTTGTTTGATGAAAATTATCCAAACGGTAGAATATTAGTTTCCAATATGTTTGATGCTACAATGAATAAAGAGGTTTCTTCAACGGGACTTCAGTATTCAGTAACACGCGACGGTAACGATATTACAGTTACGGTAGAAACACCTGTTGAGCTTCGTAGCAACGAAACCTTGTCACTTCAGGCAATCGATAGCGAGGGCGGATATTCCGATCCTGTTGAGCTTACACAGGTTGCTGTAAAGAAGTATAGAGCTAAGTTTACAATGGATGACGTAAACGATGCTTATACTATGCAGGTTTTCCTTAAAGAGGAACAGTTTAACAAAATTAAGGATGCTATTACATTTGCTGTAAATGGTTCTTATTCTGAAGAATTTGATGTGTTTAAGGAAGGCGGCGAAAGCACCCTTGATGCTATTACTGGTAGCGCAGGCGGTGA
The DNA here is from genome assembly GCA_045532975.1 of Eubacteriales bacterium. GTDB lineage: Bacteria > Bacillota > Clostridia > Oscillospirales > CAG-272 > RGIG2000. The sequence goes on from JAZSGX010000046.1 coordinate 9,780, forward strand.
GGTTATTACCGGTGGTGAGGGCTTCTTTAGCGACATTGAAAACAAAATTCAAGTGTTCAATCACGACGTTACAACTCCTGTAATCATTGCGGTTCTTGTAATATTTATGCTTGACATCTTGTTCAGAAACATTGTGTTTAACCGTAAAAAGGATAAACAGCCTGAAATGTCTGAGGAAGACCGTATTGCATCAATGCGCGGTAGATAATAAAACAAAAAGGTTTTCGCATTTGCGAAAACCTTTTTTTATGTTAAAAATAGACACAGGGTCAAGCTTTTTACATTTTGTCCTTGTCGTAAACAGCGCGTTCGCCACCGATGAACTTAGGGCGTGTGCGGGCACAGGTGAAAAGAGCGTTGCCGATTTTGCTAACGGAAAGTCTTACGGGAACTGCCACTTTTTTTAGGTGCATACCTATTAAGGTAAGACCAATATCAATTCCAGCGTCCGCCTTAATGTCCTCTACAACAACAGGGCTTTTGAAGCTGTTATATGCAACTGTTGCAAGTGAGCCACCTGCCTTTTTTTGAGGAACTACGTTAACGTATTCGCTAAAGGGCACAGCCTCACGCTCAACAACAATAGCGCGGTTTAAATGCTCGCAGCATTGAACCGCCAAATAAATTCCCTTTTCGTTTAAAACAGAGGAAATACCCTCGTAAATTTCAAGGGCGGTATCGGGGTCAGAGTTGGTGCCGATTTTTGCGCCAACCACTTCACTTGTGGAGCAACCAACAATCAATATACTTCCTTTTCCCAAATCAGCTACGCTGACAAGCTCGTTTATTACGTTTATACACTCTTGTTTAATTGTCATAAAATCACCTCAAATATTTTATCTTAGATAATTATAGCATTATATTGTAAAAATATCAACTATTTTGTCACAGTTCAAGATTTGTTCATATTTATACTGTATAATATAAAATGAAATTATATGGGAATAATTTCAATAAGTACGATTAATTTAAAAGCGAGGAATATATTATGTCAAAAACACTTAACAAATTAACAAATCCCATTGGCGTAAAGGGTCCTGTTCTTACTATCGTTATGGACGGTGTTGGCCTTGCTCCTGCAACAGAGGCAAATGCAGTAAGTCTTGCATACACACCAACTCTTGATATGCTTATGGCTAAATATCCAACTGTAAAGCTCAAGGCTCACGGTACAGCAGTTGGTTTGCCAGGGGACGACGATATGGGTAACTCCGAGGTTGGTCACAACGCACTTGGCTCCGGTCAGGTTTTTGCGCAGGGTGCTAAGCTCGTTTCTCAATCTATTGAAAACGGTAAGATGTTTGGCTCTGCTACTTGGCAAAAAATCGTTGCTAACGTAAAGGACAACGCGTCTACATTGCATTTTATCGGTCTTTTCTCCGACGGTAACGTACACTCTCACATCAATCACTTAAAGGCTATGATTGATGAGGCTAAGGCTGAGGGCGTTAATAAGGTTAGAATTCATATTTTGATTGACGGACGCGACGTTGGTGAAACAAGCGCTCTTGACTACATTCTTCCTTTTGAAGAATATTTGAACGGCTTGAGAGCAGATAACTTTGACATTAAGATTGCTTCCGGTGGCGGACGTATGGTTATCACTATGGACAGATACGAGGCTAACTGGAAAATGGTTGAGCTTGGCTGGAAGACTCACGTTCTTGGTGAGGGACGTCAGTTTGCTTCTGCTGCTGAGGCTGTTGAGGCGTATAGAGCAGAGTATAAGGTTATCGACCAGGATTTACCACCTTTTGTTATTGCGGAAAACGGCGCTCCTGTTGGTACAATTAATGACGGCGACAGTGTAATCTTTTATAACTTCCGTGGCGACAGAGCTATTGAAATTTCAAAGGCATTTGACGACCAAGAATTTGATAAGTTTGACAGGGTTAGATATCCAAGCGTAGTATATGCAGGCATGCTTGAATATGATGGTGACCTTCATATTCCTTCTAACTATCTTGTAAACCCACCGGAAATCACAAATACAATGGGTGAATACCTTGCAAATACAGGCGTTTCTCAGCTTGCTATTTCCGAAACTCAGAAGTACGGTCACGTAACTTACTTCTGGAACGGCAACAAGAGCGGTAAATTCGACGAGAGCCTTGAAACATATATCGAGGTTCCCTCCGACGTTGTTCCTTTTGAGCAAAGACCTTGGATGAAGTGCGCTGAAATTACCGATAAGCTCATTGAATGTCTTGAAAGTGGCAAGTATGCTTCACTGAGAGTAAACTTCCCTAACGGTGATATGGTTGGTCACACAGGTAACATCTTGGCAACAAGATGCTCTATGGAAGCTCTCGACCTTCAATTGAAGCGCATCTTGGAGGTTGTTGACAAGCTTGAGGGTGTTGCTCTTATTACAGCAGACCACGGTAATGCTGACGAAATGTATGAGTGCGACAAGAAGGGTATGCCAAAGGCGGGCAAGGATGGTTCCTTTAAGGCTAAGACAAGCCACACCTTGAACCCTGTTCCATTCATCATATACGATAACTACTATGCAGATAAGTACACGGTAAAAGCAGATAACGGTGAGTTTGGTCTTTCCAATGTGGCTGCAACAGCAGTAAACTTCTTAGGCTATGTAGCACCCGATATGTGGGATGAAAGTGTAATTGAGGTTAAGTAAATTTAAGGTGGTGGGGAAGCTTGCTCCCCCACCGTTTTTAATGAAAATATTTGAAAGGAGAGCCTATGATAATTTATCAAGACGACGAAATAGTTGTATGCAATAAACCGTATGGCTTTTCGTCACAGGAAATTAGCGGTGAAAATATGGTTTCCGTATTAAGAGAGCTGTGCAAAAGTGAAATTTATCCCGTACATAGGCTTGATACTCAAACTACGGGCTTAATGGTTTATGCAAAAACACAAAAGGTTGCCGCAGTGCTTTCAAAGCAAATACAGGATAAAACCTTTAAAAAGGAATATGTGTGCCTTTGCCACGGAGAGCTACTGAGTAGTGGAGAAATGGTCGACTATTTGTATCACGACAGACTAAAAAACAAGTCGTTTGCTGTCAAAACCAAGCGAAACGGTGCTAAGGAGGCAAGGCTTGAATACGAGATAATTTCTGAAAAATGTGTGGGGGAGTGTCGATTATTTAAGGTCAGAGTTAAGCTTCACACGGGTAGAACGCATCAAATAAGGGTGCAATTCGCATCTCGTGGCTGTCCTCTTTACGGGGATGGAAAATATGGGGCTAAGGACAATGCAAAAATCCATTTGCATTCCGCATACATATCGTTTTACCATCCTACAACAAAAGAGAAAATGGAATATAACCTGCAAGCATCTTGGGAGTAACCGAGGTGCTTGCTTTTTGAAAGAGCTTGACAGAGTGTCTGCTTTTGCTTGTGCCATAAATATCGACTCTTGCATAGAATGGTGATAGCAAATGTTGAAGGAGAAGCGATATGATACTTGAAAAGGAATATTTTAGGGACAGAGCGGTGCGTTACGCAAGAAAATATGCGCTTGTGAGGAACCCACTGTTCTACACGTTTGAAGGAATTGGGGGGAATTGCACAAATTTTGTGTCCCAATGTGTTCTGGCAGGGTCTTGCGTTATGAATTTCTTGCCTGTATACGGTTGGTTTTATCTTTCCTCAAACAGACGCGCACCTGCTTGGACAGGGGTAGAGTTTTTTTACAATTTTATGACTGAAAACACGGGCGTTGGTCCCTATGGCAAAGAAATACCCTTGGCAGAGGCGCAGCCGGGGGACGTAATACAGCTTCAAAACGCAGAAGGGACATTCTATCATACATTAATAATAACCGAGCTTCGCGACGGTGAGGTGTATATATGTGCTAACTCTATCGATTCACTTGACCGCCCTCTTTCCACCTATGAATATGCGGCATTGAGAGTAATTCATATTGAGAAAATTCGCTACGATACAAGGTATATAATCGACTGCTTTGACAGTCTTTATGACCCACCCTTGCCACCAATCGAGGAATCACCGGATAATACTCAAAACGAGGGCAACGATGTGTCGAGCGAAGAACAAGCCGTCGAATAAGCTAAGGTTTTAAGCGACAACGACCAACAAAAATTAAAACAACGTTAGCAAAATGTGAAATTTTAAGAATTTCGCACATAAAATTGCACAAAAATTAATCTAATTTGTTAAATTGGCATAAAATGACTTGACAAAAGCTCTCTTTTATTGTAATATATATGTGTGAATTAATCTCCACACATATGTTGTGGTATAATTTCGGAGGAAAAAACAATGAAAAGAAAATGGCTAGCACTTTTGATTGCTTTGTCTATGCTTTTGATGGTGTTCGTGCTCGCGTCCTGTGGCGACGAGGAAGAACCACCCGCATCATCTAATAAGCCGACAAGCTCAAGTGATGCAACAAGCTCAAGTGACGATTCTACTGAATCAAGTAAGCCTGATGGCGGCACTACCGAATCGAGCAAGCCCGACAGCGGCACTACTGAATCAAGCAAGCCCGTTGAAGGCACAGAGTCCAGTGACAAGAATGAGGGCGAGGGCTCCGGCACTGAGTCAAATGACCCAACTGAGTCAAGCGATCCTGCTGGAAGCACTGATTCAAGCAATACAACTGAGTCAAGCGATCCTGTTGAAAGCACTGGCTCGAGCAATCCACCTGAATCAGTTGACCCACCTGAATCAGTTGACCCACCACCGGTTATTCCACCGAGTGATGGCGGTTGGTATCCGACAGGAACAGTTTCTCCTGTTATTCAATATTTGAGAATCGGCGAGATTGGTGACAAGACCGTTACAATCAAGTTCAATGCAACAGGTAAGAAGCTTTCTTATGAAATAAGATACAGCACAAGCCCAATTACAGCCGACAACTTTGCAAGCGCTACTCTTGTTAGCGATGTGGTTGTTACAGGCTCCGGCGAGATTAAGACCGCTGTTCTTAATTTGTCAGCAGGCAAGGATTCTAAGTATTACATCGCTGTACAGGCAACATCTGAGGGCAACAAGAGTACAATTGAAACCGTTCGTGCAGGCGGTATTGATTTGATTCACGTTGACCCACAGAGAATTACATCTGTTTATTGCGGTGAGGTTATTAAGGATTTAACACCTTTGATTGATGAGTTTGCAGGTATTATCGACCCACTTAATAACAATGCAGGTACACTTCCTACAAACAGACTTTCCAAGTTCTATTATCACAAGGATGACTGGAACGAGGGCAGAGGCGATTACTATGGCACAACTCATGAAAGATACGGTACAGACTTAGCTCCTATTATCGATCTTGAATATACTCATTACGTTGAGTGCATCATGGTATTCTATGGCCATCAGACATACGATTTGGACGTTCGTTCCTCCAAGAATTTTGCTAACTTTGACACCCCAAGCGCTTGGGATGCAACAAATGAATCATATCCTGCAATCAACCTTCAGGCTAACTACTGGAACAAGATTGAAATAGGAAAAGAGGTTCGTTTCATTCAGCTTCAGTTCCTTGACGGTGAAGCTCCTGTTGAAATAATTATCTACGGTTACCAAACAGGTGAGACAGAGGGCGACGAGATTACCGAAACAAAGCACAAGCTTCCAACAGTTGGCGATATGATGGGTATGTGTGCCCTTCTCGGTGACGGTGCTATGAATACAATTGAAGAGCTTTCCTGCTGTTCTGTAATTCGTGAGTACCACAACCTTGGTTGGTCATATAACTGGTCATCCTTCCCACTTAAGTCCACCTCTCTTATTAGAACAAACGTTGGTAACTTCGATAATAAATATAGAGAATATTCTCCATATAACCTTATCATTCCTTGCTTACAGTGGAGTGAAGGTGATAACCCTGCAAGAACATATAACAAGTTAACAGGTAAGCTCAATTCTGAGATTGCTACATTTACAGAAAAGTATCTCCCAACTACATACGTTGCGTACGCAGACGTTATGTATCAGTATGCAGCACGTTACGGTAGCTCCAAGATGGATTACCTCTATGAGAACGTAAGAACTCACTCTGACGGTGGCTCACAGATTGGTCTTAACTACATCAAGTGGCTTGAGTTTGGTAATGAGCCAAACGGTGAGGATCAAAGAGGTGCTACACCATATCAGCACGCTGCCATGGTTTCTGCCGCATATGACGGACATATGAGAACACTTTTGGCTGACGTTTATAACCCAGATGACTTTACATACTTCTTGGGCGCAAAGAATGCTGACCCGGATATCAAGGTTGCTATGTCCGGTCTTGCCGGTATCGGTGACAGATACATTACATCTATGTGTTACTGGATGAGAGCTAACAGAAGTGATATTCAGGGCACTTGGACAAGTAAGAATGACACAATCGCTATGGACGCATTTAACGTACATACATACTTCGGTGAATACTATGTATTGAACGGCGAGGGCGTTTACGTTGGTGTTAGCCCCGAGGAATTCGGTCTTGTTGACGCTATGTCCGCGCTTATCGAGTTCAGAGACAGATATTATCCTGATGTTGAAGTATGGCTTACTGAGTTCGGCTGGGATACTAACGAATCCTACGAAACAATGACTTCATCTCACCGTTACGGTGAATACACATCCCGTCAAGTACAGGCTATGTGGTTGACACGTGCATACTTGCTCTTGTCCTCCTGCGGTGTTGATAAGGCGACAATGTACATGGCAAACGACTTGGGTAACGACAGAGATACATACGGTAAGTACGGTACTTGCGGTATCTTCGGTTTCACGTTTGTAAACGGTGGTGATGACCCAACACTTGTTTATAAAGCTCCAAACGGTGAAGACTGCTTCAAGCGCAATGATGGAAAGTATTATTATAAGGACGGTGTTTTGGTTGACCGTCAAGATTGGGTAGAAGCAAAGCTTACACCAAAGCACGCTTACTACTATATGTCCACACTTTACAACACTCTTATGGATTATACATTCAAGAGAGAGCTTGTTTCAGGTAACGACGATGTTTGGGTATATCAGTACGCAAACGCTGATAAGGATGAGGCGTATGCACTTTGGTGCCCAACCTCCAATATGACAAAGGTTGACGACTACTCACTTTACGTTGGTAAGGATTGCAAGAGCGTAACTCTTGTTGAAACAGAGGTATTTGTTGATGCAGCAGGTAATACCTTGCCATCAAGCAGCAGAACAGGTAAGAAGACAATATTGACACCTAATAGTGACGGTTTTGTTTTCGTTGACGTTTCTGAAAACCCTATTTACGTTGTTGTAGATAAGCAATAATAGAAAAGAGGCTGTCGCATTAAGCGACAGCCTCTTTTAGGGGGTAGTGAAATGAGTGCAGAAGCCGTGAACCCGTACACGTAGGCGTACTCGGTACGGTAGAGTACGAGGTCGCGGGTAAAAAACTGATGCCAAAAAAAGAGGGGAACTTGCAAAATTTGTAAGTTCCCGACATTATTTATATCTAAAAGCAATAGTAAAATAAAGGTTTTAGTGCAAGGGGTATCTGTTTTTGGTCTGTGCTTATTACGAGCTTGCGAGTAACAAGGTTCTGCGTAGCAGGTTCTTATTGCAACACCCCCTTTATCATAACAAAAAACTGATAAAGCCACGCTTTATCAGTTTTTTTGTTATTTCTTCTTATGTGAATAATGCTTAGCAAGGCCGCCTGAGGATGTTTCTCGATAGTCGCTTAAAAGATTTTTGCCTGTTTCGTACATTACGTTTATAACAAGGTCAAAGCTGATTTTACGGCTGTCTGTTAAAAAGTTTGCAAGTGACAAGGCATTAATGGCTCTCATTGCAGCTACTGCATTTCTTTCAATACAAGGGATTTGAACAAGACCGCCAATAGGGTCACAGGTCAATCCCAAGTGATGCTCCATTGCAACCTCTGCCGCATATTCGATTTGGCTAAGACCCATTTCGAACAACTCTGCCAAAGCGGCTGCTGCCATACAGCAGGCTGAACCGATTTCTGCTTGGCAACCGCACTCTGCACCGCTTATTGATGCGTTGGTTTTTATAAGATTTCCTATAATTCCGCCTGTTGCCAAAGCACGGACAATTTGTTCATCGCTGAAATTGTTCTTGTCTTGATAGTATTTAAGCACAGAGGGCACAACTCCGCAAGCGCCACAGGTAGGCGCAGTTACAATCTCCCCACCTGAAGCGTTTTGCTCGCTCACCGCAAAGGCGTAAGAGCAAACGAGACGGTTTTCCTTTGTTTGAGCGCTTTCGTCAATATGGCGTTGGTTGTATAAAATTTGCGCACGCCGCTGAGTTTCAAGACCTCCCGGCAACACGCCTGTTGTGGTAAGCCCTTGATTGATGGCGTTTTTCATGATATCCCAAACCTTGTGCAGATAATTGAAAATTTCCTCTCCCTCGCACTCTAAAACGTATTCCCAAATTCGCTTATTGTTTTTTGCGCAGTATTCCGCAATGTCGGTAAAGCTGCTTAAGGGGTACACGCTTTTGTGCTCACTTTCCTTTTGACCGTCATAAATAACACTGCCGCCGCCAACACTGTAAACGCGCTTTGTGCTAAGCAACACACCGTTTTCATAAACTTCTACGTCCATAGTGTTGGGGTGTACGGCACAAGAGCTTGATTTATCAAATGTAATTTCACATATTACAGGCTCTGCGGTTTCCTTAATTATCCTGTCCGTTCCGTGTCCTTGACCGGTCAGTGCAAGGGAGCCGAAAAGGGTAATTTTGAAAAAATCCGCATTTTTAAATTCTTCCTTTATTCTTTTTATAGCAGTTTCCGGTCCCATAGTATGGGAGCTTGAGGGACCTCTACCTATTTTATAAAGCTGGCGTAAAGATTGCATAAGCTCTCCTTTAATGTTTTTACATATTTATTCTACCATATTATTGTCAAAAATCAAGGGGTTAAGAGAAATCTTTGAGCCGTGCTTATCTTGTCTTTGACACTTTCATAAAACTCGTCACTTGCAAAGGTGTTGCTGTCACCTAAAAATACGCAGTGGTCTAAATACGGTGTATCATAGCTATATTTCAGCTTATGCTTAGGACCGTACGAGCCGAAAATTATGATGTCAGAGGCAAAGGCACTGTCTGATGCAAAATAATCGCAAGCCTCAAAGGTAGAGGCTCCAAGATATGTAAAATTCACATTTTGACACTTGATTGTGAACGCAACAGCTCGCTTTTGAGAGCGTGAAAGAGTTTGCTCCCTTGCGAAAGAGATTGATACGTCCTCGGTGTAAAAATCGTTATCTATCAAATGTATTCCGATGTTCTTTGATTGAGCAATATTAATTATGTTATTGAACACGGTTTCTTCACTCTCGCTAACCGTCTTTGGCAAATATACGTTTTTAATTATTGTGTTTTCTGTAAGATTGTTAAAGCAAATGTGGGTATTGCTTGAATAATCGGTAATTATATAGTTTTCGATTTCGTAGTATCCTAAGAAAGACGAAACACCTGTGGTATAATTATAGTCTGAGCCTGCGGTGTTGCTTACGTCAAATACGGTTAGCTCACCGCGATTTTCTAAAAATATAATATCATCACCGACAAAGCTGAAGCCACCTGCGTAAATGTTTGCTCCTCTTATTATGAAAAACGAAACTGTGCCTGCGATAAATGTAAGGATTCCACAGGCGGCGCCAACTGCAAAATATCGTAAAAGCTTGCGGCTTGATACAAGTACAAGAAAAAGAAAGATGGCAAATATCAAAATGCCTATAAGCTGTATAGAGCTTTTTATAGGAATTACTATATCATCAATAGATGAAAACGCTCGGGCTATGGTTGTTGATAGCTCAGTTATTTTCGTACACGTCCAACTTAATCCAATGGAAAGGAAGTGGATATCTGCAACTATTAAGAAAATCGGTGCAAGATAAATTAACATTGACAGTAATGGCGCAACAACAATATTAGTTATGGGGGAAAGGATTGCCAAGGTGCCAAACTGTATGGAAGCTAACGGCAACGTGAACAGACAAGCACAAAGCGAGCATATAAAGGTGAAGATGATAAAGCGGAGAATTTTAAAGCGTATTTTGTTGAAAAGTCCTGCCCTGTGTATGATTTTTGAAGAAAATATGCATCCCAGCATAGCGAAAAAGGATAGCATAAGTGATAAAGAGAATATGTTGTACGGGTTGCAAATGCACAAAAAAGAAACTGAAGAAAACAGAGCACTTGTGAGGCTTGTCCTGTTACCAAAGAAATAAAGAGTATAAGCTAAGCAAACCATAATGCCCGACCTCATAGCCGAGTCTGAAAAGCCCGTAATACCAACAAATATCAGCGTGGCTAAAATGAGCAAAAGCTCCTTGTATATTCTGCGCATGGGCAAAAAGTAAAGAGCATAGCCGAAAAGCGTTACAATAATAGTTATGTGCATTCCGCTAAGGGCTAAAACATGGCTAAGTCCAATTCTCCCGAAATCCCGTTTAATGCTATCCTCTAAGAGAGCCTTGTTGCCGAGAAACAAGGCTGAGAGCATTGCGCGAGTGCTATAATTTTCTATTTTAGCAAATCTTTCATCTAATAAATGGTTGGTGTTTTCAAGAAAATCCCGTATAGGCATTTCTTTAAATCCAATCAACACAAAGCTGTCACTGTCAAAGCCAACGGTGATGCCGTGGCTTAAAAGATATCCTGCCTCGTCAAAGCCAAGGTCACTTTTTTCCAAGGCTCTGAAAAATCCGTTGGATTTTATGATATCGCCGCGCTTTAGCGGTTTGCCGTTCATAGTTAGCTTTATTCTATCGTGAAATTCTTGGCCGTCTATTGTTTCAAGCTCTATTTCGTAATAACCGAGATAGTCAGTTCTATAAATAACTGTATCAACGGTTGCCGTTATTTCGTGAGGCTTGCTGTCACAATATCCTTGAAGCTCGGTTTTATCAAAGTGAATAATAGATAAAGCCATTGCAAGAATTACGAAAAGCATGGCGGGAGTGTAGTGGAGCAGTGCATATTGGGTGCTTTTGCTTTTACAAACAAGGTGGCAAAGAGTAAACAAAAGAATAGCTATCACTGCCAAGGCAATGATAACTATTCTTATGGTTGTGTTAATATAAAATGATAGGAATAGTACAATAAGAAAGGAGCAGGAGCCAAGCGCAAGATTTCTATACTTAAAAAGCTCCATACTGTTTCTCCTCAATTCTTATAGAACAAAAAGCTTAATTGCTTTAATGGCACTTCCTTCAGGATAGGATTTAACCTGACCTAAGGCAAAAAAGCCGTTTTTGTCACAAATTCGTACAAACGTTCCTTCGTCATAGCTTGTACCTATCTTTTTTTGATAAATTTCGCATCCGCTTCTGCAAAGGCGCGCATAAAAATCTGGTAAGTTAACCGCATCTGCTTCCTCAAACAAGCTCTCAACCGGCATTAGTAAGCGAAGACGCTCGCTTTGCTCCATAGCCTCAAGCTCTGCAATGGTGTAGGCGTTTTCGATTGAGAAATTACCGCTTTGCACTCTTTTAAGCTCTGTCATAGTAGCGCCACAGCCAAGATGTGCGCCAATGTCGGCACAAAGCGTTCTTATGTAAGTTCCCTTTGAACAGGAAACGTCAAGCTCATAAATGCCTTCAACTTCGTTAATTACATTAGGTATAATAGAGCTTATAAAAATATCTCTTGCCTGTCTTTCTACCTCTATACCCTGCCTTGCAAGGTCGACTAATTTCTGTCCGTTTACCTTAAGGGCACTATACATAGGTGGAGTTTGCTTGATGCTTCCCTCAAAGTGAGTGCAAGCTTCAAAAAATTCGGTTTTTGTGGGGAGAGTGTCTGATTTTGTTAGAATTTCCCCTGTTATATCCTCGGTATCTGTGGTTATCCCCAAACGCAAATTTGCTACATATCGCTTATTTTCGCTGAGCAAGTATTCTGCCGCCTTTGCCGCTCTGCCGACAAGTACAGGTAAAACACCTGTAGCGAGGGGGTCAAGGGTGCCTGTATGTCCTACCTTCTTTGTACCGAATAAGCGTCTGATTTTAAAAACTATATCGTGGGAGGTGACACCCTTATGCTTGTTTATAAGGATTACACCGCAAAGCTCTTTTTCCATCTTTTTATCTCGCTTTGAAATCATTTACAGCCTTTTCAAAAAGGGGAACACAAGCGTTAAAAGCAGACACAGGGTCGGCTGAAGTCACAGTTGCGCCTGAGGCACGCATATGTCCGCCACCGCCGAGCATAGCACAAACCGCGCTTACGTCAATGTCGCAATTTGCCCTTGATGAAATAGCGTATTTTTGTGGGTTTTTGCCTGATTGCTTTATAGAAATAGCAACAAGTACACCCTCAATGCTTCTTATGTTGTTTACAATGTCGGAAATGTCTTCGTCCTCGATTCCGTTTTCAGCTTTCATTTCGTTTGTCATCATAATAACCGCAAGAGCGCCATCACAAAGAAGCTCCATTTTTTCAAAGGTGAGCTTTTGTGCCTTGATTTCGCCCAGGGTTTTTGACTCGAAAATAATGCGGTTAATTTCTGCGTGGTCAATTCCGTGGGATATGACCTCCGCACCGTATTCCATGGAGCGTGTGGTTACGTTTGAATATCTGAAGCCACCTGTGTCACCGCTCATACCCGCATAAATACAAGTGAAAAAATGCTTTGGCAAGTCGATATTCAGCGCCTTGTAGAATGAAAATATAATTTCGGCGCAGGAGGCTCCTAAATCCTCATAATAAGGGGCAAAGCGCGTGTTCATTGCGTGGTGATCAATAATCAAGTCCACGCTATCCGCTAAGAAGCTAAGCTCTCCTAACTGCATTGGCGAGGCAACGTCAACGGCAATGATTCTTTCATACTTTTTATCGGAATAGCACAGGCTTGTCTCACCTGTGATGAAGCTGAATTTAGACGAAGGCTTGTCGCAGGAGGCAACATCAACCACCGAGCCGAAATGTTCAAGAACATGCTTTAGCGCAAATGCGCTGCCAAGAGTGTCCGGGTCTGGATTTTTATGACATAAAATCAATGTGCTTTTTGGCGCTTTGATTATGTCAAGGGTTTCTTCTAAATTAAGCCTCGTCATCATTGTCCTCATCCTCTAAGGGCTTGATGTCAAGTGTCTTTAAAATGCTTGAAATGTTAGCGCCGTATTCCATAGAGCTGTCGTATGCAAAGGTGAGCTGAGGGGTAATTCTCAAATTTATGCGCTTTGCAAGCTCAGAACGGAAAAAGCCCGCAGCACTTTTAAGCGCCTTTAAAACCTCGTCCTTGTCATCTCCCAAAACCGAATAAAAAATTTTTGCAAATTTAAGGTCGGGTGAAACCTCAGCGGCGGTAATGGAAACCAAGCTGCCTGTTATACGAGGGTCCTTAACGTCTCTTAAAATTTGCGCCATTTCTTGTTTAACTGCGTCGTTTATTCTATCTCTTCTGTACTTAGCCATTTTTTCTCCTTCAAATGATTGGTGAGTTAAGTTATATATACAGTATAACACACATTATGTGGAAATTCAAAGAAAATTTTAATATTGGTTGAAATTCTTTCTTTATGTGTGATAAAATGATAGTAGTAAATTTTGGGAGGGTAAAAATGGAGATTGCGATTTTAATTTTATGTGTGGCTATTTTAGGTGTGCTTTTTGTGTTGCTTTTCAAAAAAAGCAGTGCAGGCGTGGATAAAAATGAGGTGAAAGCAGCGGTTAGCGAGAGTATTAACAGTATGTCAAGCCTACTGTCAAGCAATATTGAAAACACAAATAAGCTTTTTTCACAGTCTGTCAGTGAAAAAATCGGCGAGCTGAAAGAGGAAATGAAGAGCTTGAACGAAAAAAACGCAAAGGGCTATGTTGACTTTATTGAAAAGCTAAATTCTGCCCTTACCGAAATGACCAAGGCTGTAAGAGAGGAAAACGAAAAGGCTATAGCCAATCTTAACCTTAAGTTTGACGAATTTTCTAAGGTGATGAAGGAAAGGCTTGACGTAATTGACACAAACGTGAGCAAGGCGCTTACAGAATTGCGCCGCGAAAACACGGAAAAGCTTGGTGAAATTCAAAAAACGGTTGACGAAAAGCTCCAAAAAACTCTTGACGAAAGACTTAAATCCTCCTTTGAAAGCGTCGTTTCCCAAATCGGCAACGTAAATAAGGCAATTGGCGAAATTAAGAACATAGCCCAAGACGTAGGCTCTCTTAAGAACGTGCTTACCAATGTTAAAACAAAGGGTATTGTGGGCGAGGTTATTCTTGGCAATATCATCAGTGAAATTTTGACGCGCGACCAGTATGAGGAAAACTTTGCAACCAAAAAGGGCTCCCGTGACGTGGTTGAATTTGCAATTAAAATGCCTGCGGGGGCAGAGGGTGAGTTGATTTATTTGCCAATCGACTCTAAGTTTCCCCTTGAAACCTATTATAAGATTAAGGATGCCATTGATACAGGCAATCGCGATGAGCTTGACTTGGCGCGCAAGGAATTAAGAGCAAAGCTCCGCACCTACGCAAAGGACATTGCCACAAAGTACATAAGTGTGCCCGATACAACAGATTTTGCAATTATGTTCTTGCCAATAGAGGGACTTTATATTGAAGCTATTGAGGGCGGACTTTTTGAGGAATTTCAGCGAGAATTCAAGGTTAATATAGTAGGCCCGTCTACCTTGGCGGCGCTGCTCAACGCCCTGCGCTCAGGCTTTAATTCCTTGGCAATCCAAAAGAGAAGCAACGAGGTGTTTAAGCTTCTTGAGGCGGTTAAATCCGAGTTTGAAAGCTTTGCAAAGGTGCTTGGCAGTGCACAGCAAAGAGCAGACCAGCTAAGTGACGAGCTTGAAAAATTAGTTGGCACAAGAACACGCCAAATGCAAAGAAAACTAAAGGATATTTCCGTCATTTCCTTAGAGGAAGCAAAAGAAATAATTGATAGCGAATAATGAAAGAGGCTGTCGCATTAAGCGACGCCTCTTTTTTAGGGGGTAGTGAAATGAGTGCAGAAGCCGTGAACTCGTACACGTAGGCGTACTTAGTACGGTAGAGTGCGAGGTCGCGGGTAAAAAACAGATACCAAAAAAAGAAGGGAACTTGCAAA
>JAZSGX010000081.1:0-14086 GCA_045532975.1 Eubacteriales bacterium
CTTTTTTGTATCCGTAACGTCATCGAACACATCTCCGAAACGCAAATGCGTTTCGGATAGGGTTCGCATTTCTGACGAAAGCCATTGTCTGCTTGCAAGCATAAAGCTCGGCAGAAATAGCTCCCTTGGGAGCCTTCCCGAACAAATGTGGGTGCCTTTTTTGACTATTTTATAGAGACAAGCGAGTGCCAATTTTTTCAGCACTCGCTTATCTTATTATAATGCTTTCCTTATATTGCTTGCAATCTCTTTTGATACATTGATTTCTTTCTCATTGCATTTCCAGCCAAATCCGTCATTTTGGTATCGTGGGAATATGTGCAAATGAAAGTGTCCTATATCGTTAAACTCTCCACCATTTTGCATAATGGAATAGCCATTAGGGTTATATGTTTTCTTAATAGCAACAACTATTTTTTGCGTAATATCTAATAGGTGTGTTAGTAATTCTTTTGGAATTTCGTCTATATCTAAATAATGTTCCTTTGGTACTACCAAAATATGCCCTTCATTTATTGGGTCTATATCAAGAAAAGCTATTGCTTTGCTATCTTCATATACAGCATAAGACGATAACTGATGCTTGGCTATTTTACAAAATATACAATCCTCTTTTTTAATCATTTTTAACCTCGTATATATACGATTGTTTATCGTATTAACTTAAAACATTTTTTATATTTTTTATAATATTCAGTTAATAGATGCAATGCTTGCTTATTTTCATTAGTTGCAGACCATTTAAAATTGTAATTGTATAAAACAGAAACAACAAACAGACTAACGGTTTCTGCATCATTCAAATCCAACATAAAATAGTTCATCCCATAGTATTCTATTTTTTCAACGCTTTCTCGTGCATTTATTAAAAAACTCTTAATAAATTTCCCAAAACGAGTTTCTGGAGAATTTCCGTTAATGATTGATACATTAGCGAAATTTTCTTCTCTTTTTCCTGCTAATCTATATGCGTGCAAAAATAGTTCTGCTTGCAAGCAAACCATTGGGATTTTTTCAAAATTAGCACCTGAAATTTTGTGACATAATTCTGCCGTTTCACATATATTTTCAAAGTCTCGAGATGATATATATTTACATAGTTCTTTTATCACATCGCATCCACTATCTCCTTCCTTAAATAGTGTTTTTAGATTTCCCATGTTTTTATATAGTTCTTCTTCGTCTACTACACCTTCATCTAAGACCAAAGAAAAATCAATAAATTTTCTCAAATATTCTCTTGGCTCAATCTTATCTCCAAACATTTTTTTAATGCTGTTTTCTAGTTGTGCCCTATATACTGATATTATCGTTACAGAATTATCTACTTTTCCAAAAATATGATGTAATCTTTCAAGCGTTTTTATAGAATTTTCGGGCAAACATCTATCTAATTCATCAACAATGAATATTATCGGAATTACTTTGGAAATATCATTCAAAGTTTTTGCTACCAATTGTATATCTTTTTCAATGTTATCAGTGTTTCCTGCACAAGTTAAATTCAATTCGCTTTCATCTTTAAGCTTTTTTACTTTTTTTGATATACCCTTACCTACATCTACTAAATCAACACCAAGCAACCTCTTTGATATAGAGCCTACTATATTTTCCAACAACTCAACAGACGTCTTTATGAATTCCTGTTTGATTTTTTCTGAAATATTGTAAAAAAGCAATTTTTCATTCATTTGATTTACCAATGAAAACAATATTCCTATAAGTGGTTCTTCACAATAGTCTTTTTCCCAAGCATTATATCGAATAACAAAATATTCACTTTTCGCCCGTTTTATATCTTCTTCTGTATATTGTTTAGATAAATCAACGCCTTTTAATCTGGCTTCGATTTTTTCCAAAATCCAAGTTTTGCCTTTTCCCCAATTCGCTTCAATTGAAAAGGTTATTGGCTTTTTTAAAGTTAAAGAGTTTTTGATAATTTCTACGATATCTTCTATTTCTTGATATTTATTGTATCTATCTCCGTATATTTTCAAAAAAATCACCTTCTTTTCATCAAAATACTTTATGTCAAACAAGTTCTTACATATTATAACATTTTTTGCGATAGAAGTAAATAGAGTCTTCCAATAGAAATAAAAATCCAACACCAAGTTGGAAAATAATTTTATTTATCAAACAAATGCGTCATTGTATTTGTTTCAAAAGTCCTGTATAATTTAATTGTAGCTACAAGAACAATGAAAGGATTTTGAAAAATGAAGATAAATGAACAAATAGCATTTTTAAGAAAAGAAAGAGGTATAACGCAAGAAGCATTAGCGAATGCTTTGGGAGTTACAAATCAATCTGTTAGCAAATGGGAAGCTTCAATTTGTTGTCCTGATATTCAGCTTTTACCTGAAATCGCCAAGTTTTTCGGTGTTACTGTTGACTCGTTACTCGGTTGCGAAACAACAGAAGGTAAAGCCGATACAATTTTAAGAGTGAAAAATATGCTTTCTTCATTGCCCACAAATGATATTTTTGAAACTGCTTTTAAATTGGCAACTCTTTTACACGACGGAATATCAAGCGAGGGCTTTGCAAATAATCTTCCCTACAAAACAAACGAAGATTATGCAAATAATGAGCCTAAAAGGTGGGGATATTCTGCTTGTTCTTTACCTTATGGCAATACTGTTCGTTGTGGAAACGGAATATATTTCTCTCATAATAATAGCTATACCTCGCCAAGTATGGTAGAGCAATATCAAATTACTTTAAGTATTGAAAAACTACTCAAACCAAATGTTATGCGTGTTTTATATGCCTTGTACGATTTAACGATTAACGATTTTGATATATTTGTGTCCGTGAAGGAAATAGCTATAAAGTCCAACCTCCAAGAAAATGAGGTTGAAATAGCGTTAAGGGAAATACCACTTACACCAAAAGAAAGCGATAACGAGCTTTTATATCGTATTGATGGCTCATTTATGCACATTCCACCAATGCTAAAAATGTTTTGTTATTAGTTAAAATTGAAAAAGCACTCCAAAAGTGGAGTGCTTTCGTTTTATTCGCTTATAGATAAAAAGAAAACGTAAACCGTGGTTCGGTTTACGTTTCGTTTGGGGTGCGCATTTCTGACAAAAGCCGTTGTCTGCTTGCAAGCATAAGGCTCGGCAGAAACAGCTCCGCTTGGAGCCTTCCCGTGTTGTTTTCATTCAACTTGAGTTCGCATTTCTGACGCGAACTCCACTTTTAGTTCACAACCGGCAGTTATAATTGTGTTATGCCTCAATGTAGAGAATTGTGTTGCGCTCCATACGGATGGTAAGCTTTCCTTCAATGAATACTGTTTTTAAATATGGAGTATAGCTTTTGCTTTCATCAACGAGGAAAATTTTTGCCTTTGACATATCGGCACCTTCTACGTTGATTTCAACAATTTTACCGTTTTCGTTATCATTCTCGGCATAGTAGGTAACTACTGCGCCCACTTTTTCACCGTTTTTAGCGGCAACAACGTAAATGTTTTCGTCATCAGAGCTATGCTCTACCTGTGTACCAAGATCATAAAGGTTTGCAAATGTATAAAAAGCATAATATCCCTTTAATTCATCATAGGTGTACATATCCCAAAGACCGTTGAATGCAGTTGGGCGTGCATCGTAATACATAAGCATATCAACATCCGGGTTATTTTGCATAGCACACATAACAGCAGACGTAAATGCAGCACCTTTATAACCGATAATCTGCTTAATTGAGTATACAAACTCCTTAGTCCAGCAGCGAACGTAGTTCCACTCGTTTAAGATACTCTCAACATCTCCATATCCATACTTTTGAAGAAGCTTTCTTATTCTGGTTGCTTTAATTGAAACGTCACTTGGCTCTGTCCAATACCAGTGCCATGAGAAAAAGTCCATTGGTGTGTCATTTCCGTTTGCGGTTATTCTTTGCAAAAAGCGCTCCATCCAAGCTTCATCGCCCGCGGATGCAGGACCGCCGATTTTCAAATTAGGGAAGCAGGACTTTAGATGCTTTGCGGCAACCATATAGAAGTTTGCATAATCAACCTCTGTTCCGCTCCAGCATCTTTTATTTGTGCTGTCATCAGGGTCGAGGTCAGGCTCGTTCCAAATTTCCCAATACTTTATATTGTAATTAAATCCGTTTGCCCATCCTTCATTGTAATGTCTGATAATATGTTCACATATTTCAGCCCATTTTTGAAAATCCTTTGGCATAATTGTACCGTACTTTTTCACTCCGTGCTCGATCTTAGAACCTAAACGGAAAAACGGTTCTGTACCAAACTCAATAATTTGAGACATATAGCGGTCTGTACAAGGGAAATCGTAGCTATTTGGATCGTTAACATCAGCATCAAAATTGGGGAATATTGCGTGAACATCAACTGTATGCTCTCCGCCATAGCCATTATGGAACGCTGCGTCGTGTACTCTTGCGTAAGGAATCCTTGCAGCTTTGTATGAATACTCATTTCCTCTTGTTTGGTCCTTCCCTGAGATAACGGGACCGTTATTAACAGCGTGCATTATTTTTATTGCACCCGTTTTCTTCAAATAATTAATATTAACAATACTCATATTATTTGTCCTTTTTAGCAGATGTTATTGCCTTAATCCTCTTCATATCAAATTTTGGCTGTCTTTCATAGGTATACAAGCCGTTTACCTCTTGTTCAACGTCGTAAAGCTGTGTATAGCAAAAACCACAAACATATGGGCTATTGATAAGTGCCTTTGTAAGATACTCATATCTTTCAAAGAATTCTTCCTCTGTCTTAGGACCGTCACCGTAGCCCCAGCCACCAACACCGTCTATATCCCATCTGATGCCACCGTATTCGCTCAAATAAAGTGCCATATCCTTGTAATCCTTGGATTTTTGATATTTTGACACCCACTCGTGCTTCTTGTCGTAAAGCTCGCACATTTCGTCCTGTGTTGGAGCAAGGTATATGCTTTCAAATTCTTCCTTGCCTTGTAGATAGTCGTGTAGGTCATAAATATCGGAAACGACCTGATAGTTGCCGCTCGTACCTACACAAGGACGAGTTGTGTCCATTGCCTTTGTTGCATAGTACATTGCACGGATAAAGTCATCATTTTGGTGTCTGTTATTATTGTCCCAAGTTTCGTTCAATGGGCACCAGCCGATAATTGATGGGTGGTTGAAATCTCTTGCAATTTCCCTCTGCCATTCAAGCATAAATGGAGTAAGCTGTTCCATATTTGAGCAATCTACTCCCCAGTTACCCGTTTCACCGAACACCATATAGCCAAGCTTATCGCAATGATACAAAAATCTTGGCTCAAACACCTTTTGGTGAAGTCTTGCACCGTTAAAGCCAGCATCCAAGGACAAATAAATGTCTCTTACAAGCTCTTCCTCTGTTTCAGCGGTGTAGATGCCGTTTTTATAGAAGCCCTGGTCAAGTACAGTACGCAAATAAACAGGCTTACCGTTAAGCAAATAGCTCTTGTTATCAAAAGCAGTTGAGCGAATACCAAAGTAGCTCTTAACCTTATCAGCGCCATAGGTTAGTTCAAGGTCGTAAAGTCTGCCCTTGCCAACCTCCCACAAATAAACCTCATTAAGGTTGAGAGTGATACGGCTGATGCCTGCCTTTAGCTTAACGCTCTTTTCTCCCATTGGCTTGCCCTTATATGAAGCAACCGCCTTAAACTCAGCACTGCCAACGGTTTCAACCTCAATTTGAACACTCTTATCCTCAATTGATGGGTAATATTTTACGGATTTTATGTAATTCTTCTCAACATACTCAAGCCATACAGTTTGCCAAATACCTGTGGTACGGGTATAGTCACAGCCCTGAGAATAGTAATTTTTAGACTGCTTACCTGATGCCTTTCCGCTTGGGTGAGTATCAACTGCACAAACGGTAATGATATTTTCCTTGCCCATTTCGACACTGTCGGTAATATCAATATCAAAGCCAACATAACCACCGATATTGTGGTAAACCTCTTTGTGGTTAACGTAAATATAGCTTTCGTAGTCAACTGCGCCAAAGTGCAAAATTACTCTTTTGTTGCACTTTTTAATTTTTACTCTTTTTAGATACCAAACACAATTAAGATAATCGGTATTTCCTATGCCAGAAAGCTTACTTTCAGGGCAGAATGGAACGAGAATTTTATCGTTCAACGACTCTCTTTCATAGAATTTTCTGTCGCGACCGCTCACACCACGGTCAAGCTCAAATTCCCACTCTCCGTTTAGATTGACCCAATTTTCTCTCTCAAATTGGGGATTGGGATGCTCAGGTCTTGGAATGTTCATTTTGAATATCTCCTTAAATTTTTTTCATTAATTTTGAAACATAAGATGCCATAAGTTTTTTTGTTCCTACATTGTCAAAGGCTATTTCATACATATAATCAGTGCTCATTGGAATAACGTTAATAATATCGCCCTCTCCAAAGGTGATATGCTTTATCCTGTCGCCAATATTAAACGCGACAATCGGCGCTTTTTTCTCTGCTCTTGTGTAATTATTAAAGTCGTATTTTGGTGCGCTCGGCTTTGCAAAGGAATTTTTCATGTTAGCAAACGTGGTGTCCTTTTGCACATCAAGATACTGTGGGTCAATTTCACGCACAAAGCGAGAAAGCGGATTTCTCTGGGTCATACCATAAAGCATTCTTTCCTTTGCGTGAGTGATAATAAGCTTTTGCTTAGCTCTTGTAATAGCAACGTATGCCAAGCGTCTTTCCTCTTCAATTTCGGATGGCATTGAAATGGATTGGCTACCTGGGAAAACGTTTTCCTCCATACCTGGCAAGAATACAATTGGGAATTCAAGTCCCTTGGAGCTATGGATGGTCATAAGAGTTACAGCATCCGCATTTTCGTCATAACGGTCAACGTCCGAAACGAGAGTAACCTCCTCCAAAAAGCCGGAAAGGGTTGGCTCCTCTGCCTCCTCCTCATACTCTCTTACTGCCTCGCAAAGAGAGTCTAAGTTTTCAAGCCTTTCTGCCTCACTTTGACCCAAGGCAATCAAAGCACCTTCATACCCTGTACGCTTAATAACCTCACGAACAAAGGCGGACAAGGACATTCTTTGATTATCAATATCGTCCATTAAGCTTTCCATAATTTTTGCAAAGGTAACCATACTGTTTGCGGCAATTTTAGGAATAGCATTATATTCCGTTGCGGTTTTCAAGACCTCTATTGTGGGTACGCCAAGGATTTCTGCAATGGCTGAGGCGGCATCAAAGGAAGCGTCACCAATTTTACGCTTAGGCTCATTAACAATACGGCGCAAGTGAACGCTGTCACTTGGATTGTTTATAACGGACAAGTATGCGATTATATCCTTAACCTCTTTACGGTCATAGAAACGGAGTGCGCCAAGCATACGGTAAGGAATACCGCTTTTTGCAAACATAGTTTCAAGGTTCATTGACTGGGCGTTCATACGGTACAAAATAGAAAAATCGCGATAATTTATATTCTTTTCCTTTTTAAGACGGATAATTTCATCAATGATATATCGAGATTCGTCGTTTTGGTTGGGAGCTTCCTTAACTACTATTTTATCTCCCGCCTCGTTATCGCACCATAGCTGTTTCATATGCTTATGAGCATTATTTTTAATCACGCTATTGGCAGCATTCAAGATGTTTGAGGTTGAGCGGTAATTTTGCTCAAGCTTAATAACCTTAGCATCATAGTAGGTTTTATCGAAATTGAGAATATTCTCAATAGTCGCGCCACGGAATTTATAAATACTTTGGTCGTCGTCACCAACAACCATTACGTTACGGTAAAAGCTACCAAGCATAGACACCAAAACGAATTGAGCCTTGTTTGTGTCCTGATACTCGTCAACACAAATATACTTGAATTTGTTTTGATAGTAGGCAAGTACCTTTTCGTCCTTTTCAAAGAGCTGTACGGTTTTCATAATGATATCGTCAAAGTCCAAAAGGTTTGAGTCCATCAAGGTTTTTTGATATCTTTCGTAAACTCTTGCAATGTCCTTGTACTTAGCATCATTGCCAACCTCATAGGCATAGTCCTCAGGAGTCAAAAGCTTATCCTTTGCTCTGCCTATTTCGTTCATAACGGTTTTGATTGCCAAATACTTTTCGTCAATATTCAAATCCTTCATGCACTTGGAAATGACCTTTTTTGAGTCATCTGTGTCGCAGACGCTGAAATTAGGGCGATAGCCAACCTTTTCACCGTGAGAGCGAAGAATTTTCATACATACGGAGTGGAAGGTGCCTGCCCAAATGTCTGAGGCATTTTCCTGTAAAATCTTTTCAAGCCTTGCCTTGATTTCATTTGCCGCCTTGTTTGTAAAGGTGATAGCCAAAATGTTGTATGCGGGGCAAGGATGGGATGCTAAGACGCGGAGATAGTTTTCGATTAACTCCTTATCCCCACTTTTTGTGGCATTTTCCAAATCCTCAATAGCATCTGGAGTTATAAAATCGGGGGTATCTTCACAGTAATACGCATTACCGTATTTTATAATGTGGGCAATACGGTTAACAAGTACAGTTGTTTTTCCGCTACCAGCTCCCGCAAGAATCAAAACAGGACCGTTTACAGTGTAAACCGCTTCCCTTTGAGGCTCATTTAAAAAGGTATAGTATTTATCAAAAAGAGCCTTTTTTGCTCTTTGAAATCTTTGGTTTTCTTGTTGTGTCATTTTTTCGTTCCATTCTTTTGTTATATCAATATGATTTTATCATAACTGAGTTAAAAAGTAAATACAAATTTGAAGACAAAATAAAAAAATCCGCATTCATAAGAATGCGGATTTTTATTGGTGCCGGTGATCGGGGTCGAACCGATACGGTATCGCTACCACTGGATTTTGAGTCCAGCACGTCTGCCAATTCCATCACACCGGCTTATTTACTCGACTATTCTATCACAGTTTTTTTGATTTTGCAATACCTTTTTTAAATTTTTTTACTTTTTTTGAAATTATCTTTCAACGGTCTTGGTAGAAACGAGATTTATGCCCTTTTCAGTAAAATTACGCACTATCACATCACCAACCATTATTGGTGCTTTTAATTGGAGCTTTGATATTCTTTTCATAGCCTTTTTCAATTTATCCTCTGATATAGGCTTATCGGTTTTCACAGGCAAAAGGCGAGAGGTTTCACTCGTTATCTTTACCGTTGTTGTCAGTATCATTTCCATCATTTTTCTCCGATGCGCAAATTACAATTTCCTTTGCATTTTTAATTTTTCGTGCCAGTGCTTTGGTTATTGTTATTTTTCCTGTTTCAAGCCAAGACATCTTTCCCTTTTCACGGGTATAAATCTCTTCTCCATCACATTTTAGCGTAATCAACAGATTTTCATATCTACCATTAACACGAAAATAAATAACGCTACCCTCCAACCCCTCGTCATATATATCAAGGTGCTGTGGAACAGAATATAAGACCCTCTCTCCGTTTTTAATTCTTATAACGTGGCTTGGCTTTTCTCCCTTGTTCTCCAAATACCTGCTGACAGAGTTAGCAACAATTAATGATTCCTCAAAAATATAGTCAACAAGGTCGTGTATTCTAACTGCATTTCCGCAAGTAAAAATACCCTTTACATTGGTTTCGAAATACTGGTTAACATATGCACCTGTGGTTCGTGTATCAATTCTTATTCCCGCTTCCTTAATGATTTCATTCTCGGGCACAAGACCGCA
Organism: Eubacteriales bacterium; assembly: GCA_045532975.1. Classification (GTDB taxonomy): domain Bacteria; phylum Bacillota; class Clostridia; order Oscillospirales; family CAG-272; genus RGIG2000. Next base: position 9,680 of record JAZSGX010000081.1, read on the forward strand.
TTGATACACAAAGGAGTCACATTTAATCTTTTTAGCTGTCCCTTTTATAACCTTGCCGCGCTTGTCAACATGGGCAATTTCTACCGCCTCTATTCTTTCCTTACCAAAAATTTTGGTAACTGAATGAGAGCAATATAAGGGAATACCAAAATCCTTTAAGCACTCCTGCTCCTTTTCGTCAGAGCCCTCAACGTACTCCTTAGGCTCGCAAACACAAACAACCTGTCCGCCCTCTAAAACAAGACGGCGCGCAACTATCATAGCTAAGTCACCCGAGCCTAATACAACCGTTTTTTTGCCGGGCATATAGCCTCTTGTGTTAACAATACGCTGTACCGCCCCTGCCGAGAAAACACCTGCAGGGCGCGTACCACCGATTTGCAAGGCTCCCTTTGTTTTTTCACGGCAACCCATTGCGAGAACAATAGCCTCTGCCTTAATTGTACAGTAGCCATATTGGGGTGAAACCACCGTTATTCTCTTTCTTTTATCAACGGACAAAACTGTTGAGTCAGTAATGTACTCAATGCCAAGCTCCCTTATGCCGTCCGATAGCATGGAGGCAAGCTCCGTACCCGTTACAACCTCATCAAGATAGCTTTTTCCAAAGCCCGAATGGATGCACTGGTTAAGAGTACCGCCTATTTCACTATCGCGCTCAATTATTAAAATGTCGCTCGGCTCTATTCCGTTTTGACAGCAAGAAAGGGCGCACACAAGTCCCGCAGGGCCAGAGCCGATTATTACTATCCTTTTTTCCATTATTATCTCACTTAGTTTTTCTTATAAGTAGGTTGGAATTTGATGAAAATTTTTTAACATCAGTTAATTGAATGTTGCACTCCTCCGCTATCAGCTCCGCAATTCTTGCGCGGCAATAGTTACCCTGACATCTTCCCATACCCGCACGGGTACGGCGCTTAACCATATCTATGGTGTGCGCTGGGATAGGGCGCTTTATGGCGTTAACAACATCACCCTCTGTCACCATTTCGCAACGGCAAACAACCTTAGCATATCGAGGGTCACGGGCGATTGCCTCCACCCTTTCAGCCTCGCTCATTTCGTAGAAAAGGAGGCAATTTCCTTCCTTCGTTCTTGTAGGAATGTAGTTCTGTCTTTCGGTCAATTCCAAGCCACATTTCTTAAGAATATTCAACACATATTCGCCAATTGCAGGAGAAGCCGCCAACCCCGGAGATTCAATTCCCGCAACGTGAATGAAATTTTTGCATTTGTTAGATTCCTGAATATAAAAATCACCGCTTGTGGGTGTAGCGCGCACACCTGCAAAGGTAGTAATCGTAGCATCCAAATTGATGCTTGGCACAATTATCTTAGCACCTTCGGAAATCTCCTCAAGTCCCTCCTCGGTAACGCTTGTATCCATTTTAGAGTCTACCACGTTAGCGTTAGGACCAACAATTATATTGCCGTCAACAGTTGGAGAAACAAGCACACCCTTTCCCTTTTCACTCGGTGTCATAAACAAGGTATGAGAAGCGGTTTTGCGCTCAATTTTATCAAGAAGCATATACTCTCCGCGGCGCGGAATTATGTCAAATGGGAGCTTTTCACCAATCAAGCCTGCAACCTCATCGACAAATAAGCCTGCCGCATTTACAACATATTTTGCACGGATACGTTTTTTGCCGTCAATTACTGTGTAGTATCCGTCATCATAGTCGATTTTTGATGCTTTGTATTCAAAATAAAAATCTGTACCGTTTGTTACAGCATTTTCACAAAGGGCGTATGCAAGGTCATAAGGACACACAATGCCCGCGCTTGGCGCCCACAAAGCATATTTCGCATCAGTAGACACCCTGGGTTCCATTTCGTGCAAGCGCTTTTCATCAATTATTTCCAGGTCAGGTACACCGTTAACCTCACCGCGAGCCAACAAAAGCTTTAGGTGCTTTAAATCCTTTTCGGTATAACCAATAACCAGTGAACCGCAACGGGAATAATGTACACCGAGCTGTTTTGTAATGCCCTCCATCATTTCACAGCCCTTTACGTTAAGCTCCGCCTTCAAGGTGCCTTCCTTTGCGTCATAGCCCGCGTGAACTATTGCAGAATTGGCACGGGTTGAGCCAGAGGCAACGTCAATACCCGCCTCAACAACCGCAACCTTAAGGTCGTATTTAGCTAACTGAAAAGCTGTCATAGCGCCTGAAATTCCTGCGCCGATTATAATAACATCGTAAGATGTAATAGCCATAAAATACCTCCATATTGCCCAAGAGAGCAACTGTTCTTACTCTATATTTTATCATAAGCTATTGCTTTTTTCAACCCTATACTTGATTATTACACTTTTTTGTGCTATCATAATAGCGAAATTCGCATACAGGAGGCATTTTATGGAATATTATCAACTCAATGCAGGCATATTAGCTTACTTGGGCGACTCTGTTCTTGAAGCTATGATAAGAGAGGCTCTCATCCTCAAGGGCTTTGCCAAAGCCTCCCTTCTCAACAAGGAGGCTTTAAAGTATGTGACTGCCGTTAACCAGCGAATTGCCTTTGAAAGAATACGGGAGCATCTGACAGAAGATGAGGAGGCTATTTTTAAGCGTGGCAAAAATTGCTCACATTTAAACATCCCTAAAAGTGCTTCCGCAATGGAGTACAAAACCGCAACAGGATTTGAAGCAATATTCGGTTATTTGCGTTTGAAAAAGGACGAAAACAGAATTAGTGAGCTTTTTGCTTTAGCATATCCGGACCTATAATTTTGGCAGAGGAGCATTTCCTCTGCTTTTTACATAAATTTAACAGAAAATTTTTTGCGCTTCATTGACATTATTTTTCGCAAGTGATATAATAACTACAATTCAAACATTATTTAGGTTTTTTGCTTAGAATATATACGAAACAAAAACGAAAGGGTGATGAAATGCTAAAATACCTAAAGCAGCTTTCCTCATATGTGGGAGCTTATAAAATTTACGCTGTTTTAACACCGATTATAGTTGCGCTTGAGGTTGTTATGGAATGCTTAATTCCCTTCTTCACAGCCGACCTAATCACATACGTTCAGCAGGACTACGTCGTTACAGACAATATCCTTACAAGCTGGTTTATTTCCTTTGTTGAGATGATTGTTCCGGGTGAGCCCTTAGCGGTTGTTGGCGGCTACTGTATTCTTTTGGTACTGATGGCACTTACGTCTCTTACCTTCGGTGCGGTTGCAGGCATCACCTGCTCTAAGGCATCCTGTGGATTTGCGAAAAATCTTCGTACAGGGCTTTTCAACAAAACTCAGGATTTCTCCTTTGAAAATATTGACAAGTTTTCTTCTTCCAGCTTGGTGACAAGACTTACAACAGACGTTACAAACGTACAGCAGTCCTTTATGATGATTATAAGAACTGCTATCCGTTCTCCTCTTATGTTTATCTTCTCCATTCTTATGGCATTCATTCGCGGCGGCTCAATGGCGCTCATCTTCGTTGTTGTAGTCCCCGTTTTGCTTTTCGGCTTGATTTTCATTGCTAAAAAGGCTATGCCTATTTTCAGAAAGGTGTTCAAAAAGTACGATAAGCTCAATGCCTCGGTACAGGAAAACGTGCAAGGCATGAGAGTTGTAAAGTCCTTCGTGCGTGAGGACTATGAAAGTAAAAAATTCGGCACAGCCTCCGAAAACGTATCTGGTGACTTTTTGAAAGCCGATAAAATCCTTGCCTTCAACGACCCTCTTATGCTACTTTGTATGTACACTGTTATGACCTGCGTTTGTCTTTTTGGCTCACAGGCTATTGTTAAGGGTGATATTATAATCGGTGAATTTTCAGCTCTTCTTACCTACGGTATGCAAATTCTTATGAGCTTAATGATGCTCTCTATGATTTTTGTTATGATTACAATGTCAACGGAGTGCGCTAAGCGTATTTGCGAGGTTTTAAACGAGGATTCAACTATTAAAAATCCCGAAAATCCCGTTAACACAATCGATAGCGGAGATATCAAATTCAAGGATGTCAGCTTCAAATATTCCGAGCGTGCCGAAAGATATGCTCTTTCCAATATCAATTTGCACATCAAATCAGGACAGACTGTTGGTATTATCGGCGGTACAGGTAGTGCAAAATCCACCCTTGTTCAATTAATTCCGCGTCTTTACGATACCACTAAAGGTCAGGTCTTGGTCGGTGATAAGGATGTACGCGACTATGATATTGTAGCTCTGCGCGACAGTGTCAGCGTTGTGTTGCAAAAAAACGTGCTATTCTCCGGAACAATTAAAGATAACCTTCGTTGGGGTAATGAAAACGCAACAGACGAGGAAATGGAGCACGCTTGCAAGCTTGCCTGTGCAGACGAATTTATAAACAACTTCCCTGACAAATATGACACATATATTGAGCAGGGCGGTACAAACGTATCAGGCGGACAAAAGCA
>JAZSGX010000068.1:0-22554 GCA_045532975.1 Eubacteriales bacterium
AAGTATAGGCAATTATGTGTTCTATAATTGCACAAGCTTGACAAGTATAACCATACCCAATAGTGTCACAAGTATAGGCAAATCCGCGTTCTATGGTTGCAAAAGCTTGACAAGTATAACAATCCCCGACAGTGTCACAAGCATAGGCAATTATGTGTTCTATTATTGCACAAGCTTGACAAGTGTAACAATCGGAAACAGTGTTACAAGCATAGGCGATTCTGCGTTCGACGGTTGCAAAAGCTTGACAAGTATAACAATACCGAAGGGTGTAACAAGCATAGGCGATTATGCGTTCTATGGTTGCGACAGCTTGACAAGTATAACAATACCTGATAGTGTCACAAGCATAGGCGATTGGGCGTTCGCAGGTTGCACAAGCTTGACAATTTATTGTGAGACAACGAGCAAGCCCAGTGGTTGGCATAGCGATTGGAATATTTCAAATTGTCCTGTTGAATGGGGAGCGGCGATAAATCAGTGATTTATTGTAGTTAAATTCTCGCAGAGCGAGAGTGAAATTCGGCGGTGCCGAGTGAAATTTGCCGAGGGGCAAGTGAAATTTTTGCTAACGCAAAAGTGAATAGTTGAAAGGGGCAGATGCTGTGGCGTCTGTCCTTTTTGGTTTAGGATTTTACAGTTAGATGTTAATTTGTCATCCTGAGCGTAGTGAAGGATCTTGATGTGATATGAATCAATTAAATTGGTGTGAGTTGTTTGAAGATTCTTCGGCAAGCCTCAGAATGACAAAGAGGGCAACCGCACATTTGCGGGGGATTTTGTTTGAGTATTTCGCTAACGAAAAAAGCGGACTTTCAAGTCCGCTTTCTGTAGGGGCGAGCATTGCTCGTCAGTTTTTAGAATTTTACCGTTAGGCTCTGTCCCTTTTTGAGGTGTACCTTTTTGAAGTCTAAAAGCTCGGGGTGTGGCTCGTATTTGAATTTGAGCACGGCATAGTCCGTGTCGAACTCGCCCTTGTTTGTTAGCTCAACGGTGTTTTCGTCAAGCCAATTTTCGGAAACGTCACTATAAGTAAGACCGTAGCCGAAGGGGTAAAGAGGAGTGCCCTTGAAGAATTTATATGTTCTGTTTTCCATACTGTAATCTCTGAATGGTGGCAAATCCTCTGTGGATTTGTAGAAGGTAACGGGCAAGCGTCCGCTTGGGGAATATTTACCAAGCAAGATGTCTGCTACCGCGTGCCCACCCTCACTTCCGGGATAGAAGCATTGAAGCACCGCGTCGCACTTCTCGTTCTGGTCGCAAAGGGCAACTGCACTACCGCTTACGTTAATAAATATAGTCGGCTTGCCAAGAGCCATAATTTCATCGTAGAGCTTTTGTTGTGGAGAGGGCAGATTAAGGTCGTTTTTATCTCCCGCCTTGTCACCGTTAAAGTCGTCACCCTCCTCGCCCTCGATAGATGGATTAAGACCCATACAAAGAATAACAACGTCAGCCATTTTTGCGGTGATTATAGCCTCGCGCAAGGGGAAGCCTGTCCAGTTACCGTCTGTCTTTGTTGCGTGACAGCCCTTAGCGTAGATAACCTTACCGTCAAAATCATCCTGCAAGCCGTTCAAAAGTGTAACGTATCTTGATGGAGTGCCGTTGTAGTTTGCGTGTAAAACGCTGCGCTCGTCGGCATTAGGGCCGATAACTGCAATAGTCTTTACGTCCTTGGAAAGTGGCAAAATACCGTTGTTTTTAAGAAGAACAACGCTTTCTCTTGCCATTTGTCTGTTGATTTCCATATGCTTGTCACATTCAACCACGTCATATGGGATTTTATCGTATTCACAGTCGGTGTCAAACATACCAAGGCGGAAGCGCGCCTCGAAAAGCTTTTCAACTGCTTTTGTGATAGTGTCCTCGTCAATTAAGTCCATTTCGTAGGCTTCGTAAAGGGCAAGGTAAGCATCGCCACAGTTAAGCTGACAACCGTTGTTTACCGCCAAAGCAGCACTTTCTGCCTCTGTGTCGGTTATGTGGTGACCTCTGTTAATGTCTGCAATAGCGCCACAGTCGGAAACAACGTAGCCCTTAAAGCCAAATTCTCCGTACAAAATCTTGCCAAGCAAGGTTTCGGATGCACAGCAAGCCTCACCATTTACTCTGTTATATGCGCCCATAACTGCGCTTGGGTCCGCGTTGTCAATACAGTACTTAAAGGCGGAAAGATAGGTTTCGTACAAATCCTTTTCGCTAACCTTGGCATCAAAGCCGTGGCGCTCGTACTCGGGACCGCTATGTACAGCGTAGTGCTTAATTGTAGCGTCTAACTTTCTGTACTTGCCCTCTCCCTGCAAGCCCTTGATAAAGGCTGTACCCATTTTTCCTGTCAAAAGTGGGTCCTCACCGTAGGTTTCGTGTCCACGGCCCCAGCGTGGGTCACGGAAAATATTTATGTTTGGTGACCAATAGGTAAGTCCTTGGTAAAGCTCCGTTGAGCCGAATTTTTTAAACTCGTTGTATTTTGCCCTTGCCTCGTCTGAAATGGCGGTTGCAACCTTGTACATCAAGTCTGTATTAAAGCTTGCTGCCATACCGATAGCCTGTGGGAAAACTGTGGCGCAGCCCTGTCTTGCAACACCGTGCAAGCACTCGTTCCACCAGTTGTAGGCAGGCACGCCCAAGCGCTCAATGGCGGGGGCATCATACCTCATTTGCGCCATTTTTTCTTCAATGGTCATTTTGCTTACCAATTCCTTGGCTCTTTCCAAAAATGTCATATTGTTATCTCCGTAAATATAAATTTTTCAATTTAATTATACAATAAAAGCATTGATAATTCAAGCCGAATATGGTATAATTATAAGACAAAATTTAGTTTTTTATGGTGAGAAATATGTTATATCAAACACAACATTCCGTAACCGCCGAAAAGGTCACTCTTGAAAGCGGAAGCGACCTTAATTTTCCTACCCATATTCATAATAGCTTTGAAATAGTAATAGCAAAAAAAGGGGTAATAGAAGTAACCGTGGCGGGCAAAAAATATAAAGCCTTGGGGAACGAGTGCGTTTTGGTGTTTCCAAATCAACTACACGAAATTAAAGCAGAGGAGCACGCAGAGCATTTGATTTTGATTTTTTCGCCTCAGCTTGTAAGGGCGTTCAGCAAAAAGTTTGAAGCCCACATACCTAAAAGCAACATCTTTTATTTAGAGGACTTTTACATCGGCAAAATAGCAAAGCTTGGTGAAAAAAAGAGCACGGTGGAATTAAAGGGCATTTTATATTCTGTTTGCGGTGAATTTGATAAAAATGCGGAGTACATAGAATTTGTGGGAGATGGACAAAATTTGCTATTTAAAATTTTTAATTTCGTCGCGGAAAATTACAAGGGAAAATGCTCCCTTTATGAGCTTGCAAAGGAAACCACTTATAATTACGTTTACCTGTCCAAGCATTTTTCAAAAAATACAGGGATTAGCTACACCGAGTACGTTACCCGCTTCCGTATAAACGAGGCTTGCTATCTTTTAATGAATACGAACAATACTATGCTCGATATCGCTTACGAATGTGGCTTTGACTGCCTTCGCAGCTTTAACAGAAGCTTCAAGGCAATTATGGGGGAGCCGCCAAGCAAGTACAGAAAGAAAAAAGCTATATAGACGAAAATCTATATAGCTTTTTTGTTATTTCGATATTATCTCGTTATAGGAAACAAAGTAGTATCTGCCGTCAAAGGTTCCCCTTTGGTTGTCTTGCAGGTAAGAATATGTTGTTTTTTCACCATCTGTTACGGCAACATATGCGCCCATTGCAAGCTTTAAGGATTTTTGCGCATCTGTAAAGCCTACAATCTTAAGCTCAAACATATCAAAGCCATGGATTGTAACATCGGCTGAAAGAACACCGCTTGCCGCACCGTTTTCACCAAAAATAGCGTTATCTCCAAGCTTTTCCTGTGATACAGCGAATACGCCGTAGGTTAAGCTATTGCCTGTTGTATTTGTATATTCAGTCATAGCTGTGGAGTTTGTGTTAAAGCCGACTGTAATTCCACCGTCACCGTTTTCGAAAGAGGAGTAGCCAAGGCAGACAAAGAGAGGAGAGGTGCTTGTCACAAGAGGGGTCTTGTTATGCACACAGCCGTCGTTTTGGCAGGCTTGGGTCTTTACTCCGTTTGCAAGAAAGCTTGAATACTCAATTGCGGTTGCATAATTGTGGACGGGGGTAGAGGACATAACTGCCTTACCGCACACTGTACAAGGAGTAGCACAGCTATTTGAATTGCTTTCGTCAAGCACGTGATTGCCATAATATACGTCGCAAACGCTTGTGCCGGAAATAATGTATCTGCCCTCTTTGTAGCTGTCAGGGCTTGCTACGTAGTCCTCGTAGGAAATGATTGCGACTGCGACGGCGTTGTCGTCGTCGCCATCTATTGCATCCTTAACCTGGCTTAAATAGTCCATATCTGTGCTAGCGAAGAAAAAGTACTTTCCTGTTGACCTGAAATTAACAATTCTTCCGTTATCATTACATTCTATAAAGTTTTCTATAAAGGATGTCATCTCGATTGTAGGATTATCTCCTAAAAAGTAGATGTTAGTAAGGTTTATACAGCCTTCAAAGTTGCGCTGTCCCAAGTCGGTTTCGTTACCCAAAAAGAAAATGCTTTCAAGGCTTTTACAGTCACGGAAGTTATCAATTCCTAGGCTTATTACTGCCTCCGGAATTACTATAGATGAAATAGCGGTATTCTTGAATTTATAGTTATTTCCGCCTGCAAATGTGTAGTTTGGTCCTATTGCCAATCTTACAGTATGCAAATTGGAGCATCCGCTAAAGTTCTGAGCGCCGCCAAAACCGCCTGTGAGATCCGTACATACAGAGAGGTCAACTAATCTAAGACTTGTGCTTCCTTTGAAGTAGTCGCAAATATCCTTAAGAATTTCATTGAAATAAACATATTGAATAGTATTAACGCGTAAGCCACGGTTAATATACTGGAAGCTTGTGAGCCCTCTTAGGTTTAATACGACTACGCTATATACATCGTCATTCATTACCTCGTATTCCGAGCCGTTGTAAACGTGGAAGTTAACCTCTTGGAGCTGTGTCATCCAATCGGTGTTAATTGTGTAGGTTACATAGGTGTTATTATTTTCGCTCGGCTCGTTGCGATTGTTGGGGACTGAATTGTAAATGTTGTTGCCCTCTGCATCAGTTCCGCTAACATACCAAATCAAAGGATTGCGGTTTTCATCGTAAATAGGAAGAACGGTGCCGTCTGCTAAGGTGACTGTTTCGCTATAATCCACAGCGAAAGCAGAGGTTGCAAAAAGACAAGCAAAAACCAAAATGCCGAAGAAAATGAGTAAAATCTTATTTTTCATTCTTATTCTCCTTTTAAATTAAAGTATTCCTTCAAAAATATGATACAACAAATTTAGTGGGCAGTCAAGACAAAATGTACGCAAGCATAGACAAAATTTAGCTATTTTGCGGAACAAAGAGGGAAAATAGCTACTTTTTTAGAAGTAATTTAACATTTGTTTTTATCGAAAAAGCCTTTGACGGTGTTCAAAAAAGAGCAAGAACGGAAAGGTAAGGTCCTTTCATTCTTGCTCTTTTTGCTTTGTGCTTAAAGTCTTTCGGTTGCTTTCTTTTCTACTGCCAAGCCTGCCTTGTAGCTTTCCATAAAGCGGGCGAATTTTGCTTTTTCTTTGTCGCTTGCTATGGTGGTTTCCTTTTCTGCGTCGGCAAAGAGGGTATCAAGGAAGTCCTCTAAGGATTTTTCGTTCATAATTCTGTAAAGGGCTAAAACTGCAACGCCCCAAGCACCGCCCTCACCTGCGGTTTTCATTGTGGTGATAGGTGCGCCTAAAGCCGCACTCATTGCGTTTGCGCCTATAAACGGAGTCTTAAAGAAGCCGCCATGACCGCAAATATCGTCAATTTGTACCTTTTCCTCATTGAGAATTTCCATACCTACACTCATAGCGCCAAGGGCGGAGTATAGCTGCATTTGCATAAAGTTGGCAAGGGTCAATTTTCCGCTTGGCTTTCTTGCTACCAAAGGAATACCGGACTCCATACCAACAATCGGCTCGCCTGAAAGGAAGTTATAACCAACCAAGCCGCCAACCTCGTCGTCACTCTCTGCAGAAATTTCGTAAAGAGCATCAAAAAGCTTGCCCTTGTTCATTGACGCGCCTGCAAGCGCAATAACCTCTTCAAAAAGGTTGGTCCACGCGTTAATTTCAGAGGTGAAGTTGTTTGCGTGTACCATTGCAACGTCAGCACCGCTTGGGGTAGCAACAACGTCAATGGACTCGTTAACCTTAGAAAGTGGCTTTTCAAGTACAACCATAGCAAAGGCGGATGTGCCTGCACTCACGTTACCTGTTCTTACTCTTACCGCATTGGTGGCAACCATACCTGTGCCTGCATCTCCCTCAGGTGGGCAAAGAGGACAGCCTGCCTTTAAATTACCTGTTGGGTCAAGCAAGCGTGCGCCTGCCTCGGTTAAGGCGCCTGCATCCCCGCCTGCAACCACAGCCTTTGGCAAGAGCTTGTACAAATCCTTGTCAATGCCGTGCTTTTTAAGGAGAGAGTTATATATTTCAATTCGTTTCATATCGTAGTCGTTACCGCTAATTGGCACCATACCTGCCGCGTCCCCTATGCCAAGCACCTTTTCGCCCGTGAGCATCCAGTGTACGTAGCCTGCAAGAGTGGTCAAGAATGTAACGTCTTTAACGTGGCTTTCCCCATTCAATACCGCTTGGTAGAAGTGTGAGCCACTCCAACGCTGTGGCATATTAAAGTCAAGAGCCTTCGTAAGCTCTGCCGCTGCCTGTGCGGTGGTTGTGTTACGCCAAGTTCTGAAGGGAACGAGCAAATTATCGTCCTTATCAAAGGCAAGATAGCCGTGCATCATTGCAGAGATACCGATTGAGTCAAGGCTTTCGATTGGTGCGCCAAAGCTTTTGCAAAGGTCAGCGTAAGCGGACTTTAAGCCTGTCCAAACGTCATCAAGAGAGTATGTCCAATAGCCGTTTTCAAGCTTGTTTTCCCATTCGTGTGAGCCACTTGCCAAAACCTTGGCATTTTCGTCAATCATAACAGCCTTTATTCTTGTTGAGCCAAGCTCAATACCTAAAATTTTCTTCATATACACCTCTTTATAAATTGTAATCAGTTAAATATTTCTTTGTGTTTTCAACCATTTCGTCAAACATTTTACGTGCATCACTCAAGGAGCAGGTAACGAGCGGGTCGGAGGCAAAGGCGTCAAATATCGCGTCCAAATCACGCTCTGCAATTGCCTTGGAAACAGCCTCCTGCTCGGAGCATATTTTTGAAACGAGTGGATAGATTTCGCAAGGAATTTCTCCTGCCATAACAGGGGTAACCTCGTTTGTACGGAAAATTGCATTGGTTTCAACAACTGCGCCTAACGGTAGGTTTGGAATTTGACCTCTGTTTGGTATGTTTACGTTTGTAACAAGGTCGCAAAGACCCAAAAGGGCTCTCATTTGGTGAACACCCTCTTCACCTGTGTTATTGATTACAGGTGCTTCCTCACCGCTTAATAGACGGCGGCTTCTGTCAAGTCTGTTTTGTAAATCCTGCTTTCTCCATGAAACGGGAGTTAGGGCAAATTTCATTTCGTTTACACGCTCAGGGCTTTCAAGATACCAGCTACCTGGGCAGAATTCAACCAAGTGCCTGTCTCCTGCGGCGGCAATGTAGCCGAAGCGACGGAAAAGCTCTATTCTGACCTTGAACGCGCTTGAGAAGTAGCTGTTCATCCAGTTGTTATGGCTCTGCATTTCCAAGCCATCGGGATGCTTATCACAGAATTCACGGTAGTATGGGAACAAATCAATGTCATGATACTTTGCACTTGTTAACCAAGTGAAGTGGTTAACGGAAACAGGGTTAACCTTAACCTCGTCCTTTGTTGCCTTAATGCCAAGCATTTCCTCAAGCATAATGCAAAGGAGCCCCTGTGTGCCAAAAACCTCGTGGCAGCAGCCGAAGGCTTTAATCTTGGGGAATACACGGTAAAGAGTTTTTACGCAAAGGGTCATTGGGTTTGTGTAGTTAATAACCCAAGCATTAGGGCAGTATTCCTTTATGTAGCTTGCAATTTCCTCAAACATAGGTATTGTACGCATAGCACGGACAATACCGCCAGGACCTGTTGTATCTCCAACAGGCTGATAAATGCCGTATTTTTCGGGGGTGTGCACGTCGCTTTCCATTTCGTCAAAGGTGCCTGGGAGAATGGAGATAACCACAAAGTCAGCACCGCTCAAGGCTTCCTTTGGAGTTTTTGAGGCAATATATTTCCATTTTGATTTTGCCCCCTCGCAATCGTTAAACTTGTTACCGATTATTTCGTTTGCCTGTGCAGCCTCGAAATCAATATCGTAGAGGTAAACCTCACCACTCATATCCTCGTTGGAAGCCAAGTCACTCATAAGTCCCCACGCCCAACCGCGAGAGCCACCGCCAATGTATGCAATTTTAAGATTTTCAACCTTATTATCAACGTATTTCATAAAGTTCTCCTTTAAAAGTATTTACTTTAGTATAATTCAACAGGACAAAAAAGTCAATAAAAAATAGTAAATATAGTTGATAATTATACTGGCGCGTGATATAATCAAAATGTATAGCTATGTGCAATAATGAGAAAGAGGATTTCAATATGAGAAAAGAAAAGGTTATTCAATTTGGCGAGGGCGGCTTTTTACGCGGATTTGTAGATTGGATGCTTGATATAGCAAACGAAAAGACGGACTTTAACGGTAGCGTTGTTGTGGTTCAGCCTATCAAAAACGGTCTTTGCGATACTCTTGAGGCGCAGGGCTGTGTTTACACTCACCTTTGCCGCGGTGTTGAGGGCGTTGACCAAAGAAAGATAGATGTTATTTCAAGATGCGTTAAGCCTTATGACGATTTTGACGGATATATGGCATTGGCGAAAAATCCTGATTTCCGCTTCATTGTGTCAAATACAACCGAGGCAGGCATTGTGTTTTCCAGTGAGGACAAAATAACAGACAAGCCTGCAAACACATTCCCCGGCAAGCTGACACAGCTCCTTTACAAGAGATACGAGCTTAACCTTGGTGGCTTTGTTTTCTTGCCCTGTGAATTGATTGAAAATAACGGTAGCGAGCTTAAAAAATGTATTCTTCAATATGCTGATTTGTGGAATTTAGGTGATGGCTTTAAGGCTTGGATTGAAAATGACAATATTTTCACAAACACCTTGGTTGACAGAATTAACACAGGCTACCCAAAGGATGAGAAAATAGAGCTTGACTTTGATGATAAAATGGTAAACACCTCGGAATATTTCCACTTGTGGGTTATTGATGGATACGAGGGTCTTTTCTCTGAGCTGCCCCTTGACAAGTGTGGATTAAATGTGATTTTGACAAAGGAGCTAAAGAAGTACCGCACAATTAAGGTGCGTATCTTAAACGGCTCTCATACGTCAATGATACCTTACGCGCTTTTAAGCGGAGTTGAAACCGTTGGGGATTGCTTGAACGACAAAACAATGTCCGCCCACCTAAAGGCGTGTCAAGAGGAAATAGTTGCTTCCCTTGACATGGATAAAAAGGAAACGGAGGAATACGCGGGGGCGGTTATGGTGCGCTTTGCCAACCCATATATACGCCATATGTGTCAGTCCATTGCACTAAACTCCGTTAGTAAATTTAAGGTAAGGGTATTGCCTTCCATTCTCGATTATGAAAGAAAGTATGGCTTTGCGCCAAAGACACTTTTGTTCTCCTTTGGTAAGCTAATCGAGTTTTATAAAAAGGGTACGCCAAATGACGATGCGGTAGCAACCGAAAAAATGCAAAAGGGCACAGTTAAAGAAATTCTTGCGGACACCACCCTGTGGGGCGAGGATTTAACACGCTTTGCCTGTGAGGTTGAAAAATATGCAAATTCATAAGCTTGATAACGTTGAGGTTAAGGAAAACGGACACAAGTACGCCATTTGCGAAATTAAGGCAGGGGAAAACGTGATAAAGTACGGCTCTCCTATCGGTCACGCAACTGTTGATATCGCTATCGGTGAGCACGTCCACACCCATAACGTAAAAACAAACCTGTCGGGCAATTTGGAATACACCTATAACCACAAGGATTATGGCATTGCCAGGGTAAATTCCGACTTGACCTTTGAGGGTTACGTCCGTCCAAACGGTGACGTGGGTATACGCAACGAAATTTGGATAGTAAATACAGTTGGCTGTGTTAATAAGGTGGCAGAGCGCTTGGCAAGGGAAACGGGAGCTAAGTTCTTTTCCCACCCATACGGTTGCTCTCAGCTTGGTGAGGACAACGCCTTGACACAAAAGGTATTGCGCGGTCTTATCAACCATCCAAATGCAGGCGGCGTTTTGGTTCTTGGCTTGGGCTGTGAAAACAACAATATTGATGAAATGAAAAAGGTTCTTGGCACGTGGGACGAAAACCGCGTTAGGTTTTTGAATTGCCAAGATGTTGAGGATGAAATTGAAGCGGGTATTGCCATAATTAATGAGCTAAAGGAGTATGTTGCCACATTTAAGCGTGAGAAAATAAGCATATCTAAGCTTCGTATCGGTTTAAAATGCGGAGGCAGTGACGGTTACAGCGGTATTTCCGCAAACCCATTGGTTGGTAGCCTTTGCGACAAAATGGTTGCCTTTGGTGGCTCCTGTGTTTTGACCGAGGTGCCTGAAATGTTTGGCGCGGAGCATCTTTTGATGGAAAGATGTGTAAACGAAGAAACCTTTGAAAAGACGGTAAAGCTGATAAACGATTTTAAGGACTACTATACAAGACACAATCAGGTGATTTACGAAAACCCGTCCCCAGGCAATAAAGCGGGGGGAATTACAACCCTTGAGGAAAAGTCCCTGGGTTGTGTGCAAAAGGGGGGACTTTCCCCTGTGGTTGACGTGCTTGACTACGGTGACACACTTTCCAAAAACGGCTTGTCTCTTTTAAATGGTCCGGGTAACGATATTGTGGCGGTGACAAATTTAACCGCAGCTGGAGTACATATGGTGCTTTTTACAACGGGCAGAGGCACACCTCTTGGCGGTCCTGTGCCAACGGTTAAGATTTCCACAAACAAAGCCCTTGCCGAGAAGAAAAGCGGTTGGATTGATTTTGACGCATCTCCGATTTTAGAGGGCGAGAAAATGGAAAAGATAACCGACAGATTTTTGAGCTACATATTAGAGGTAGCAAGCGGAAAGCAGACTAAAAACGAGGAAAACGGTTTTTCCGAAATTGCAATATTTAAGGACGGAGTAACATTATAATGAGCTATATTAAGAACAATTTTTTACTTGATAACAAGACGGCGGAAAAGCTATACTTTGATTACGCAAAGGATATGCCGATTTTCGACTATCACTGCCACCTGCCCGAAAAGCAGATACTTGAAAACAAGAAATTTAACGACGTTTTTGAGATTTGGTTGGCAGGGGACCACTATAAGTGGAGACTTATGAGAAATTACGGTGTTAACGAGGAATTTATCACAGGTAACGCCACAAATAAGGAAAAATTTGTGACCTATTGCACCGTTTTGGGCACTGCCTTTGGCAATCCCCTTTACCATTGGTCACAGGTGGAATTAAAGGAATATTTCGGCTGTGAGCTTGAAATAAACGCGGATAATGCCGAGGCTATTTGGGATATGTGCAATGACTATATTGCAAAGAACAACGTGACCCCACAAAGCCTGATTGAAAGCTCAAACGTAACCCACGTGTTTACAACAAACGAGGTGTTTGACGACTTAACAACCTTTGAAAAAATCAAGGAAAAGGGCTATAAATTCTCGGTTATTCCTGCCTTCCGTGCAGACAAGATAATGAACATTGAGGCTAAAGGCTATCTTACATTCCTTGGAAAATTAGAGGAGCTGACAAACAAGATTTCCTCAATTGACGACCTTGAAAGTGCTCTTGAAATGAGACTTAACGCTTTCTTAAAGGTTGGCTGCCGTGCGAGTGATATTGCGGTGGAAAACGTGTACCCTGTATCTACAAAAGAGGATGCGGACAAGGTTTTGAAATCCGTTTTGGCAGGCAACGAGCCAAGTGTTGAGGACAGTGAAATCTTCAAGGGCTATGTAACATATTTCTTAATGAAAATGTACGCAAAATATAAGGTTGCAACGGAGCTTCACTTTGGCGCTATGCGTAACAACAACAGCGTTATGCTTGCAAAATTGGGTCTTGATACCGGCTTTGACAGTATTTCCGACAAGAACTCCATTTCTAACCTTTCAAGGCTTATGGATAGGCTCAATAACGAGGGACTTTTGCCAAAGCTAATTATTTTCAACCTTAACCCAAAAATGAACACAGAGATTATGACCTTGATGGGCTGCTTCCAAAGTGATGAGGCAAGGGGCAAAATCCAGTACGGTCCTGCTTGGTGGTTCCTTGACAACAAGGTGGGAATGGAAAAGCATTTGGAGGATTTGACTGCAACAGGTCACATCGGTGCCTTTGTGGGTATGCTCACAGACAGCCGCTCCCTCTTGTCCTACCCACGCCATCACTACTTTAGAAGAATCCTTTGCACATATCTTGGCACACTTATTGAAAAGGGTGAAATGACATCAAACTTCGACCTCGTCGGCTCAGTAATTAAGGACATTTGCTACAATAACGCAATTAAATACTTCAATATCTAAAAACGAAAACCGCACGGAAAATTCCGTGCGGTTTTGCGTGGAAAATGCATGTTGGCGGTTGACATTTAATGGCAAATAAGATAAAATTTAAATAGTATACTTTACTAAAGGAGATACCTATGAAATTAACGGGAAAAACGCTTATAAAATTGACAAAGGGTGCGGTTTATTATACTGAGGAGAGAGGGTACTTTACTCCATTCCGTTATAGCCGAGAGCAAATAGAGTATATGGCTGACGAGAAGTACGATTGGGGTTGGCGTATGAGGGCAAGGTTTTGTGGCGGTATTCGTCTTGAGTTTAAAACCGATGCGTCTAAAATTAGCTTTGAATATCGCGCATCCCATAGCCACGAAAGGGCAAACACCTTTGATTTGTACCTTGACGGTGTTTTGAGCGCAGTTTATAAAATCGGCGAGAATTTAAAGGGCAGGGTTGAGTTTGACTTGCCACAGGGCAACAAGCTTGTCACTATCTATTTGCCTGTGGAGAGCGAGGCTGCCATTAAGAATTTTACCCTTGACGGTAATTTCAAGTCAACTAAGGACAAGGGTCAAAAATGGCTTGTGCTTGGGGACTCCATAACACAAGGCGCAGGACCTGATATAACAAGCTGCGCTTATTTGCACGCTCTTACAAGAAAAACAGGCTACAATACGCTTGGTCAAGGAGTGGGCGGATATAGGTACGAGCCTTGCGACCTTATGCGTGTTGAGGGCTTTGAGCCGGACAGAATAATTGTATTTTTAGGCACAAACTACTACGATAAGGAGCAAGAGGAAAGAGGGTATTTTTATGCCGAGGCGGTGCGCGATTACTACGCACGCTTAAACGAGCTTTACCCCAATACCCCTGTGGTGTGTGTAACTCCCCTTTGGAGAAATAACGAGGGCACGGATATGGCGCGCCTCCTTTGGTGCATTGACACAATCAAAAATGAGTGCGCTAAGTACGAAAATGTTTATGTGGCTGACGGCTTTTCCTTAGTGCCAAACGTGGGTGAGTGCTTTGCTGACGGAATACACCCAAACGCCTACGGTATGGAGCTTTTGGCTGACAACCTACTGAAATTTATAAAGGAAAACAAGCTTTAATATGATAAGAGAAGCAAATTGGATTATACATCCCGAAAACAAGCTTTACGAGCCTGTACATTTTAATAAGAAAATCAAAATTGAAAAGCCTTTAAGACGTGCTATTCTTAATATCACGTCCCTTGGCTGTTACTATGCGGAGCTAAACGGTGGGCGCATTGGGGACTTTATTTTAGCCCCCGGCTTTACCTCGCGCCGCCGCGTGCAGTATCAACGCTATGACGTAACCTCAATGCTTGGTGAGAACAACTGTCTTGATGTTATAGTTAGTGACGGTTGGTACAAGGGCAAGATAAATTTTGCCGTTGATGAGGGCAAGGAAGAATTGAAAAAAGCGCTTATCTGCGAGCTTACCCTAACCTACAAGGACGGAACAAGACAGCGTATTATAACCGATGAAAATTGGCTTGCCAAAAAGGACAAGCTCCGCTATGCAGAGCTATATGACGGAGAAATTTACGACTCGCTTTTTGAGGATGAGTATGTAAATGCTAAGATAATAGACTACGACAAGAAAAAAATACAGGCGCAAGAGGGCGTTTTTGTAAAGGAGCAGGAAAGGATTGACCCTGTGTCGATTTTTAAAGCGCCAAACGGTGACACGCTTGTTGACTTTGGTCAGAATATGACAGGCTATTTTGAGTTTAACACCTTTGCTAAGGAAGGCGACAAGGTAGAATTTACCGTGTGCGAGGTGCTTGACAAAAACGGTAACTTTTATAATGATAACTACCGTGATGCCAAGGCGCGCTTTGAGTACATTTGCCACGAGGGGGAAAACCGATATAAGCCCAAATTAGCCTTTTGGGGATTTAGGTATATGAGAGTGGACTCGTTCCCCTGTGAGATTAAGGCGGAAAACATCAAGGCTATCGTTTTGCACTCCGATATTGAGCGTACAGGCTATCTTGAAAGCTCAAGTCCTGACCTTAACCAACTGTTTTCAAACATAATTTGGGGTCAAAAGGGCAACTTTTTAGACGTACCAACGGACTGCCCCCAGCGTGATGAGCGACAAGGCTGGACAGGAGATGCAACAGTATTTTGCAAAACCGCCACATATAACTATAATGTAAACACTTTTTTTGAAAAATGGCTACACGATATGCGCTTAGACCAAGGTAAAACAGGCTACATACCAAATATAATTCCTCAAACGGTATGTTGGGATTGGTCAACTGCGGAGTCAAGCGGTGCGGTATGGGGGGATAGCGCAACTATAATTCCGTATCAGTTATATTTGACCTACGGCAACGTGGAAATTTTGAAAAAGCACTTTAATTGTATGAAAAGGTACATTGACTATATTGGCAGTGTTACAAAGGAAAAATACCTTTGGTATGGTTGCGGTCAATTTGGCGATTGGCTTGGGCTTGACGCTCCCGAGGGTAGCTATCGCGGTTCATCAAATGAGGATTTTATAGCCTCTGTTTTCTACCGCCATTCAGTTGGTATTGTTTGCAAGGTTGGTAAAATTCTTGGTAAAAACGTAGGAAAGTACGAAAAGCTATACGCAAAAATTACCGAAAAAATAAAGGACACCTTCAAGGAATATAAGACTCAAACAGAGTGCGCTCTTGCTCTTTATTTTGGAGTGGCAGAGGACAAAGAATCGGTTGCAAGGCAGCTTAACCAAATGGTTTTGGAAAACGGAACAAGACTTAAAACAGGCTTTGTGGGAACGCCGTATTTACTACACGCTCTTTCACAAAACGGTTACGTTGATACCGCTTACGGTCTTTTGTTACAGGACAAATTCCCATCCTGGCTTTATTCTGTAAAGCAGGGAGCTACAACTATTTGGGAGCATTGGGACGGAAAGAACGAAAAGGGCGAATTTTGGTCCCGCGATATGAACTCCTTTAACCATTACGCCTACGGAAGTGTGGCGGACTGGGTTTATGAGGTTGCATTGGGTATAAAGCCCTGTGAGGAAAAGCCTGCCTTTGAAAAAATAGTAATTGAGCCACATCCGACAGATAGACTTGAGTGGTTAAGTGGCACCCTGTGTACGAAATTTGGCAAGATTACGTCAAAATGGTACCGCGAAAACGGAAAAATCCGTTACGAGATAACTGTACCTAAGAGTGCGGAAATTATAATCGATGGTGTTACACACAAGGTGAAAAAGGGTACACACCTATTCTAAATGCAAAATTCAAAATGCAAAATTGTTGGCAGAGGTGATATTATGAAATTTATGAGCTTTAACACACAGCACTGCTTAAATTTTTTGGAGCAGAGGGTTGATTACGATATAATGGCTAAGGCTATTCTTGATGTGGGGGCTGATGTTGTCGGTTTGAACGAAATGTTTAACGGTGGCAAATACTGTGAGCAGACAAGGGAGCTTGCCAGATTGACAGGTATTGAAAATTATTACTTTGCTAAGGCGATTGATGATGCAGACGGTCCTTACGGAAACGGAATTTTGTCTAAAATTCCCTTTAAGAGTGTGGAAACCATAATAATTCCCGACCCTGACCCGAAAAAGCCAGGTTGTTGGTATGAAACAAGGTGCGTTTTAAAGGCGGAGCTTGAAAACGGACTCCGTGTTTTGGTGACCCATTTTGGATTGAATAGTGACGAGCAACAAAATGCGGTAAAAACTGTCCTTGAGCATATAAGGGACGAAAAATGTATCTTGATGGGAGATTTTAACGTAGAGCCAAATAATGAGCTTTTAAACCCTATAAGGGAGCGTTTAATTGACACGTGTCGAGGCTTTTGCGGTGACACGCCAAGCTTCCCGTCAGACACGCCGAGAATAAAAATTGATTATATCTTTGTGTCCCCCGACATAGAGGTTATCTCAGCGGACATCCCCAAAATAATAGCCTCCGACCACCGCCCACACGTGGCTGAGATTGGCGCAATAAAGTAAGCAAAAAACTAAATCTTAAGGAGAAAAAATATGACTGATATTATCTTTTCATTCGATACTGAGGATTTTACCTCGTCAAGAGCCGCAGACGGTATTTTATATGAGGCTAACCTTTTCCGCGAGGAAGGGGTAAAGGGCTGCTTTTGTGTTGTTGGACTTTTGGCAAAGCACTTAAAGGAGTGGGGCAGACAAGATGTTATAGATGCCCTTTCTCACCACGAAATAGGCACACATACCTACGGTCACACCCTGCACCCGATGATAAATGAATATACCGATATTGAGGATTTTTATAAGGCACAAAATGAGCTTATAAGGCAGGAAACCCTTGGCGTTGAGTACATAAAGGAGAATTTGGGCGTTGACAGAGTATGGGCGGCTTGCCCTCCGGGTAATCAAAAATCCTACGTTGCTATGTACGGCTATCATAAAATGGGTATTCCGATTTATGCCGACACATTTTGCGACACAGAAAGAGGCACAGGCGCGTACTACTGCAACATTTTCCACGCTTACTACGCTTTTGGTATAGAGTGGTTTTTGCGTGATGCAACTGACGAGGATATCAAGGCGGAGCTTGATAAATTGGCAAAGCGTGAGCGCGCGGTAATCTACACCCACCCAAATATGATAATCAAGGCGGACTTTTGGGATGCCTTAAACTATCACAAGGAAAATTTAGTTCCCTTTGGGGAGTGGATTGAGGCGCCCGATTTGGACGAGGCAATCACCAAAAAGGTGCTTGATAATATGCGTAAGCTTATAAGAATGATAAAGGCTGACCCTCGCTTTAGAATCATTACCTATTCCCAGCTTGCCGCCGAGCTTGAAAAAGAGGGCGAAAGAATAGTAAAGGCAGAGCATATCCCCGAAATTTACGCAAAATTGAAGGAAAGGATTTTCCCTGTGCAAAGCCCGATGTCCTTATCTCTTGCCGATATGGTTCTTGCTTGCCGTGATTTGCTCCTTGGCAAGGGTGAGCATTGTTGCAACGATGTGTACGGATTTTTGGAAAAGCCATATGGGGTCGAAAAGGCGCTTACCTTAACAAAGGCGGATATTATCTCTGCCTGTGACCAAATTAAGGACGAGGAATTTCTACCTGCAAAATTAAAGGCGGGTGAGCATTATATTGGCGTTACAGACTGGCTATTGGGCGCTTTAGAGGTGCTTTTGGGTAAGGATACGGTTGAAATTTTACCAAAGGAGCAGTTACCCTGCCTTGACTGTATGCCTGAGGTAAGGGACAGTGATTTCAAGGGTACTTGGCAACATTCCGACTCCTTCGAGGACAAGTATTTGTCTGATAGACTTCGCTACCAATCATACACAATGCGCTTCCGTAAAGAAAGCAATTTGGGAGAATAATTATGGGAAAATATTTAGATATACCGTTTCCAACGGTTCAAAACCCCTTTGACGGGCACATCCATATACACAGGTGGCGTGACGAGAAAAGCGGAGAGAGCTATATACACGGTCTTGAGGAATACAGGCGCGTTTGCGGGTTAAAGTATATTGCCTTGGCATCCTTGCCATCAGGCAATCCAATCCCGGCACCCCGTGACGTTAGCAACAATATTATGTGCGCCTTTTACAAGCTTGCCAATAAAGATACCTTTGCCTATGGCGGCTTTATTTACCCGTCTTACCCTGCAAACGAGGGGGAAATGACAAATATGTCCTTGGAAACTCAGCTTGACGAGCTTTGTGAAATCGGCTTTGACGGTATTAAGATGCTTGAGGGTAAGCCTAACCTATATGCAAGGGTTGGAAAGGCACTTGACAGTGACTTTTTTGAAAGCGCCTTTGCAAAAATGGAGCGTGAGGGCACATACATCCTTATGCACACCGCAGACCCCGAGAGCTTTTGGAAAAACGCCACAGAGGAAGGAATCGAAAAGGGTTGGTTTTACGGGGACAGCACAAAATATCCTACATATGAGTCCCTCTACAATCAAATAGACAACATTTTGGAAAAGCACCCACAGCTTAATCTTTGCTTGGCGCATTTCTTCTTCTGCTCGGAAAAGCCTGAAAGAATTGAGGAGATGTTTGAAAAATACAAGAATTTCACCGTTGATATAACTCCCGGCGGAGAGATGTACATAGGCTTTAACAAAAGACGGGACTACTTTAAGAATTTCTTTGAAAAGTATCAGGACAGAATCCATTTTGGCACAGATATGGACTTTACCCCACATTTAGAGGCTGGCGTTTGGCTTTGTGACAGAGTATATCGCTTTTTGGCAACGGACGAGGAGCTTATGTCCTTTGACGATACCGAAATTAAGGGAATTAATTTGTCAGGCGAAGCGGTGCAAAAAATATGCTCTGACAATCTGTTAAACAAGCTCGGTAATAAGCCAAAGCCAATTAACAAGGACGCCTTGAGAAAATATATTGCCAAGTATAGACACTTAATTGAGGACAAGGAGCTTGACAAATATATAGATGCTTTGAGTGAGGAATACTTAAAATAAACGGAGCGAAAATATGAAGATTAGGATAGCTAAGGCAAAGCCCTTTGAGGGCGCGCCTAAAATAAACATAGCATCAATAATCGGTGCAAGCGCAGGCAAGCCAATCCTTTTCCGTGTGCCTGTTACGGGACAAAGGCCCATAGAGTATTCAGCCTTTGATTTACCAAAGGGACTTACTCTAAAGGACAATATTGTCAGCGGTTTTGTGGAGTGCGACGGTAATTACGAATTTGTTTTGTGTGCAAAAAATGCTCTTGGCGAGTGCCAAAAGAAAATAACCCTTGAAATTAAGGACCAAAACGTGCTTGTAACTCCCCTTTTAGGCTACACTACCTGGAACGCCTTTGCCTCGGGTGTTAAGCAAAGTGACGTTGAGGGAATAGCAAAGCGTATGGTGGAGCTCGGTATTACCGAGTACGGCTACGGTTACGTTAACACGGACTCAGGCTGGCAGGGTGAGTACGGGGGAGAATTTGATGCGGTTATGCCAAACAAAAAATTCCCAGATATGAAGGGTATGACCGACAAAATACATGCCCTTGGTTTAAAGTGCGGTATTTATTCAACCCCTATGCTGACCGCTTGGGGATGTCCTGACGAGTATGAGTCAATCCCCGGCTGTACGCAGGGGGAGGCGGACTATCGCTTTGCCGATACAAATGGTGGTATTGGTGTTATACGTAAGGAAGGCAACAACGCCCGTCAATGGGAAGCGTGGGGCTTTGATTATTTAAAGTACGACTGGGCGCCAACAGACCCTGTCAATGCAGAGCTGATGAGGCAGGAGCTTATTAAATTAAACCGTGATTTTGGCTTTTGCGTAACTGTGCGCGCAATTAAGGAATATTGGGGCTATTGGTCAAGATTTTGTAATTCGTACAGGTCGAACTCCGATACCTACTGTAATTGGGAAAATTTAAAAGAGGTATATAATTCCTACTTTGATTTTATGGAGCACGTTTGCAAGGGTCACTATTTTGACCTTGATATGCTTGATTTCGGCACTTGCAGGCTTGACACCCTTTCAAATACGCTCACCGACGACGAAAAGGTGATAGAATATTCCGCTCGCGCATTTTTGAACTCTCCAATTCAAATAAGCAGCACTCTTGAAAACGCAGAGGGCTTTGAAATGGATGTTTACTGTAACGAGGAAATTATAGCTATAAATCAGGACTGTGCCTTTAATACCGCTTTGCCTATTCTTAGGGTAAAGGAAGGAAACCGCCAGCTTGATGTGTTTGAAAAACAGCTCGAAAACGGCGACTATGCCTATGCTATATTTAACTTGGGCGAGGTTGACGAGGAGATTAGGTTTATTACAGGAGATTGCACAGTGCGTGACGTGTGGGCAAAGGAGTGTTTAATCAGCAGTGGACAAAAGTGTGAAAGCATTTATTTTATGCCTGCTCCACATACTGTAAGAATTATCAGGACAAGCAAAAGGATTACCGTTTGTAAAGGAGAATAGTATGTCGCAGCAATATACAAAAAATTTTGAAAATTGTGCCACCTGTGAGTTTTGGGGTGGCAATAGAAGCTTTCTTGACCGTTTTTGCCACAGCATTGTAGTTGATAGCTCGGGAGTAAAGGGTAGATGCTATAACCGTGATAGCGGTTGGTTTTCAAAGTCGGACGGTACGCAGGCGTGTTACAGATGCCGTTCATATAAGCGTTGGGCGCTTATCAGGGACTAAAATGAGCATAATCAGAAGAAAACCGCTTTGCTTTGTTATTCCCTTAGTGGTTATAGTATTTTTATTGCCTATTTTTAAAATGGAATATGCAACGGATACCTACTACTTGGAGGGGCACGGCTTTTTTGTCACTGTTGACCATATGCTGAACAACAATGGTAGACCCATAATTGCCGCCTTCCTTGCTCTTTTCGGAGCAATGGAGCTGAGCGTTTGCGCGTTTTACTATTTTTCACTGTTCTTGGGAATTGTGTCAGCATCTGTTGCAATTTACAGGCTGTACGGAATTTTGAAGAACAATATGAGCCAAGCGTGTGCCTTGTTCTTTGGAATTTTCACAGTCTTAACCCCTTTTACAACAGATTACTTTATGTTTATCGAAAAGGGCTTTTTCATGCTGGCTATTTGCATGTCGATAGTGGCATTTGAGGGGTATTTGATGATTTTAAATGGGAACAAAAAGGGATTTATTCCTGCTCTTGTGGGAATTGTTGTGTCCTTTTTTACCTATCAGATTATTCCGGGTGCCTTTGCGGTCTTAGCGACGCTTTTTGCGCTTTTCTACTCAAAGGAACTGAAAAGACTTGTGATAAATTTGTTGATTGCCCTTGGTATTTATGGCTTTGGGGCGGTTGGCTGTGTGCTTTTCTTAAAGCTTTTTACCGACTCTAACAGAGTCAGCACAGGCATCAATTTTGAATATATGCTAAAATCCTTTTTGTTTCTCGGCACAGGCACCGTGTTTGTTTATATAGGCGCGGTGACGTTGCTTTTCGTAATTTGTGCCACGGTAAATAAGGCAAGAGGAAATAGGATTTTTTCAAGAGAAACCGGTGTTGATTTTTTTAAAAATTTCCTTGTGCTTTTTGTGGGCTTGGCAGTTATGATAGTACCCTTTGCCTTTTCTGAGGGTGAGGAGGTTTGGCTGCCCTTTAGAATAAGCTACCCCATAAGCGTAACGGCAATAGCTATTGCTATTTATTTCTGCTATAAGGGAAATTACGAAAGCGGAGCAGAGAAATGCAGCTTTTTAACTGAAGCAAAGCGCGTGGGCGCTATCGTTATGGGGACGGTGCTTTTTTTAAACCTTGTGTTTTTCCACACGGTGTTTATAAGTCGTTTGATAAACAACGCAAGAGACGAGGAGCTTGCCTTGAAAATAGGGGCAGAGATTGAAAAATATGAGACGGAAGGAAACAAAACCGTAAAGTATATTAAGATATATCACGACAAAAACCCAACAAACCGTAACAATGGAGTCTTGAAAATCGGTGACACTAACGTGCGTGCCTTTGCAACAAGCTGGAGCGACGTAAACCACTTAAATGTGATTTTAGAGAAAAGCTATCTTAAGAAAAATCCGGATCAAAAAATATTTAACCAACATTTCAAGGGCAAGAACTGGGACAGCTTTTCCACAGAGCAGTTGGTCTTTGACGGTGAAATTTTGCACATCTGCGTGTATTAAAGCAATGAAAAGCCTCAACCGACAAGGTTGAGGCTTTTGCATACAAGAGACGATTCGTTGCCTGTGGCTTGTAGGGGGGTGCCCTCCCGAAAATAAATTAGAAAAAAGAAGGCGCAAAGAGAAGATACATTTTCTTGCGAAAATGAGCTTCGCTCGGCTTATGTGAGCGAGCTCCCACCGCCTTGACGCTCGCTTGCGAACTTCATTCGCGGCATAGCCACGAATGAAAGTGAGA
>JAZSGX010000090.1:0-11444 GCA_045532975.1 Eubacteriales bacterium
TTTTTCTATTTTTCAGAAGCGGTTTCCACTGTTCAAAAATTTGCACGCAAATTCTGCGAATATAATTATCATCTGTTTGCTTAAACGGTTTTAAGCTCAATTCCAAATTGATGTTTTTAAACATTTGCTTTCTCCTTCATCCTTAATATGCTTTACAAATTTCATAATAACACAATACAGTATTTTTGTCAACGAAAATACAAGCAAAATATTTTAAAAGCAAAAGTAAGGTTGAAATCCGTTTTTTACACCCCTAAAATACCTAATTTAAGCAAATCCAAAATTTCCAAAGGTGGACTTTTCAAATGCATTTCAACCCTTAATTTTACCATTTTTACAAAAATGCCATTTTTTCTAAAGTACTAAAAAGCCTTATACTGTAAGGGTTTATCGCACATTTTCAATCTTGTTCGTCTGAGGTTGGGGCTCTCCGACCACGCGCCTCTAATTCGAACCATAGGGATTATAAGAACCTGCTTTGCAGAACCTTGTTACTCCCTTTACTTGTAATAAACCCAAACAAAAATTAGAGATTTGAAAAAGGACTACTCAAATTGAGTAGTCCTTTTTCGTTTTATAGAACAATTAAATACTTTATATGCTGCAAAAGCTCTCAAATAACGCAAATCACAACTCTATAATTTTGCTTTTTCAATTTTGACACCTTAAAAATTCTATGTTTTTGTAGAAAAATGCAAAATCTGCCCTTTTGATTAGTTAAAGCTTAATATATCCAATTGATTTCATCCAAGCCAAAATGCGTTTCGCTAGTTGAAGGAGTTCCACGCCATTGGGAACGCTTCGCATTTTTGTCCCAATAGTCAACATCTCCAAAAATAGGGCCAATGCTTGAAAACTGTACTATTTTTAGCTCTATTTCCTTACCCCAAAGCTCTTTTTCAACATTGAAAATATATGGTGTGGTTATTTTCTCACCCGATAGGCTGTTTTCAAGATAAAGTACTGTATACAGCTTGGTCCCTAAAAGCTCAATTCCTGTAACCCCTTGAGGCACTCTTACCCTTGCCAAAAATTCTATCTTGCCAAAATCAGCAATTTTTTCGCCTACATTGTATGCTTTTTTGCGCTTAGTAAGATTTACACCGCAGGTATCTCCGCTTATGATATCAGCAGAAAAATCGCCAATTACCATAGCACTTGGCATATATTTTAAGTCGTTTTGACATTCAATTGTGGTTTTTTTCGCCGTAATGCTTTGCACTTTTGTTATATTATAATGCTCACAAATGCCTTTTGGCAACGGGTTATAATCAGTGTCAAGCAAAGGCGACACTCCGTCTATTTTTATATCTGTGCCCTTTCTTACCGCAAAGCGCACATTAAGCTCACAGTCGGCACAAGCAAAGGCAACCTTAGAGTCATTCAAGCACATAAGTCGTATGATATTTGGATTGCAATAATTAACCATAAAGGAAGATTTAATTGCTTCCTTTTTTGTTGGCAAATTAGGTTCATTTAATAGGACATCGTGCTCGTATAGATAAACAACCTCGCCATCTATTACATATTTTCCCTTGGGTGCATATAGATTGAGTATCACAGAGGTGCCGTCGTTAAATCGCCTTCTGAATATTCCCTTAACACACTCACCGTCAATACCCGTTATTGCTTTTTTATCAAATCTCGAAATAACATTGCCGATGCTTACTGCGTTGCCGTTTAAAATAAGCTGGAGTGCGTCATTAAGTTCAATAATTGGCGCATCTGTCGGTACTTCATTTAAGATGTATTTCCACTGTATTCCGTGGCATACAAGCTCATTTAAAAGTGAGAAAAGAATAGTCAAATCAAAGTCACTTGATGCATTTTTTAAGCTAATCTCGGTAGGAAATCTTATATACAAATCCGGAGAGTAGTCCTTCTTTGCAAGCTCACAAGCTATTTTTGCTTCCTCTGATAAAAGACGCATACCTTCAAAATCAGGCTGAGCCACCGCAAAATCGCTAAAGTAATCACAAACGTGCATATTTCCCGAAATATCCATATGTGAAATCGCCAAAAAATAGTGGTCGATTTTGTGGCACGCTGCTAAGTAAATCATACATCTTTTCTTTGCATAGGACATATCGCAAGGACCAAGTGCGAAAAGCTCCGCCATTGCGCCCTTTCCTTTTCCTGCGTATTCTATTCCACCCAAAAGAGGCATTAAGCTTCTGTCTTCAAGGCAAGTGGCAATTTCGTCAATACCGGGCAAGAGGAATGCGGAAAGATTTTTCAAAAAATCGCCGTTATATCTTACTGAATAAAAGGGCTCATTATCACACATCAAATGCCCTGTCATTAAAATGCCGTGTGACTTACACCAGCTTGAAAGCTTGTCTATATAAGCTTCCTTAAATCGGGCAGAGGCAAGCTTCATTGCGTTTTTACAAAAATCCTTGCTGTGTGAATGCAAGTCATGGAAAAAATCCTTATCGTATGATACCTTATAGTCGTTTTCCATTCCGTCATAATATGGCAAATATCCATTCTGTGAGCAATAGCCAATCGATGGCTCATCAGTAAAAATACCTTTTATTGTAGTGCCAAAATAATTACCAAATCGCTTATAGTATTCCTCGTGAGTTAGAGAAATAAAGTAGTCAACTGCTTTGGGATTCATTAAATCCGGAAAAAACTTTTCGCCAAAAATATCGGAGTTGTGATTTGATTTACAGCTTATTTTACCAATATCGTCGCCCTCTATTTTTATTGATTTTAAGCGAAAGCATTCGTTTTTAGTGACTTTTCCACACGCATCTCCTGATGGCCAATTGAAATCGTCATACAACCACATTTTCATATTCAGAATAAGGGCAGAATTAACAAATTTCTCAACAGTGTCAAACCATTCATTGCTTAGATATTCAATTTCACAACCTGATCTTGGATAAAGCAGAAATTCGTCTATTCCGTTTTCTTTGAGATCCTTCAAGTAGCTATGTATTTTTTCAGTGTTAGGCTTACCTGTAATCGCTGACATTGTTATAAGCGAGCTCATTTTCTGTTTCCTCTTTTCGGTCATTCTAATGATATTTTAACATGCATTTACTGCTTTTTCAAGATTTTAATCAAAAACGTTTCATAACAATCTGCTTGATTTAATATGCATTTTCGTTCAAAAATAGCCTTCTCGCTAACATTGGATAATCCCTTATAGCACAAGGCTTTATCTCACTTTTCCAAGGGTGGTTCGAGTCGGGTGTCGCCACTTCAACCATAAAAAGCACTATACCGTTTGGTATGGTGCTTTTTATTTTCGTGCATAACGGCAGAGCCTGCCTTTTGCGTCAGCAAAAACAAGTAGGCTTTGAGTGTGCATTGCGGTTTTCATGCTTTGATGAATTTGCCGTTACGGTAAATATAGGGATGGTACGTTGTTGCACTGACATTGTTTGCTATCTCTCCGCTTTTGCCAAGAATTAGCAAGAAGTCTTGTCCCTTTGGCGTATTGTTGCCTATCTTTTTTTGGAGCACTTTTGAAGCAAGCGTTATACATTTTTCTTCATTCTCAGGCTTAGCGTATCCGATAACAACTCTTAAAGGGCAGTTTATGTGAGAAAGCTTTACAACCTCGTCGAGCCATTCGCCTTTGTCATTTTCATGCTCAAGGGCAATTTTCAAATCCCAAAGATACGGTCTAAATTCTATCTCATCAAGCTCAAGGGATTTTGCAATCTGTTTGGCTTCTTCCTTTCTTGAGTTATCATATGCTATTATATCAATTCTATAGTATTCAAACTCCGTCTTTGTCCCTTCGCTCTCCTTCATTATTTTGGGAATGTGCCTCTTAACAAAATTATCTGTGAACTTTTTTGAATTTTCCCAATTGTCTTGTGCATCTTTTAAAGAGTCACTACCTACTTCAAACAAGCTCTCGAATCTTTTCAAAAATTCTTTTGCTGTCATTTTTCCTCTCCCAATATACTATAAAATCTCATTTCTCTTTTTGCACCTATTCTGCTCACAAGCACATAGCTTGTAATTTCGTTTTCCATATCTCTTATTTCTTTTTCGAAAGCTTGCTCCCTTTTCTCCTTTATCATAACGCAAAGGTTGATGCCCTTCCCTTTTTGTGCTGAAAATTCACCATTCATTACAAAAAACGGTTTCAATTCCTCAAAATCAGCGCCAAATTCCTGTGGAAAGGTATAAACAGAAAACAAGTCAAGAAATATATCTAAAAGCTCGTTTTCTTCCACATTTATATATGCACTATTTTTTATTTCGCCCTCTTTTTTGTCTATTACAAATGTGATACTTGGGATTTCATTTAACTTGTTTGTCACTAAATCCAGCTTTTCAAATCCATCATCGCCCATAATAATTTGATAAACAATGTCACAATTCGTGTTTAATTTTTCTATATCTTCAGGGTAAGAAATTAAGCTGTCAAGCAAAATGGAATCAAACATTTCTTTTCTTTCGTTTTCGCTTATGACGCCCTTGACAAATTCAGTGCTTTGTAAGTATTTCCATACTTGACGTATAAGTCTTTCTCCAATTCTTGTGGCTCTTGCACCGTGACATATTATTTTTGTCTTGGCAAATTTAGCATATTGCTCTTTTATGTTCTTCATCAATAATTATTTCCTCCCCGTCTGTAGCAACTATCGTTTGAGCCGAGCTGCAGATTACATTCATTTTTTCAGGCGCATCTGTATGTATAGGTATTACAAAGCTTGGCTTTACCGCATTTATTAATTTTTGCACATCACTTGGTGAAGCGTGACCGCTTGTGTGAAAAGGCTCCCACACACCTGCGAGTTTCAAAAAATCAAGTATCGTACTGCTTGAATTAGTGCGATAGCCGTTCCACATTGAATACAAAATTATACTTTGATTAGAGTCAAATTGGCTCATAATTTTCCTAAAGCTCTCGTTGTCACGCACCATCATTAAAAAGCCTCTTTGCTCCATACCCTGCTTTATTTTATCACTGTAATAGCACTTTTTCAAATTCCTGTAAAGAGGAGAATGCTTTTGCCAATGCGTTTCAATCAAATCAAGCAGCTCATATTGATACTTATCGCAAACAAAATATTTGCCGCGAGGTGTTGCCTTGGATAATGCACAAATCCGCTCCAAGTTAGTTGAGGCGCACAAAACGTAAACGTATTTATACCTGTCCATATAGGCTTTTATTCTTCCTTGCAGCTCACGTTCAGTCACAACATAGCCACAGAGACGTGAAAAGGTCGTACCCTCGGTTATAACCACGTCAACCTTGCCTATTTTACCAAGAATTTTTGGTATTGCCTTACCACGAAATCCGTGGGTACGAAAGTCACCCGTATAAAGTATCCGTTTTCCCTCCGCCTCGATTAAAAACATATAGCTGTCGCAGGCAGAATGGTCAATGGAATAAGGTGTAACCCTTATATCTCCAAGCATAAGGCTATCTCCACCGTCAAAGGTGCTCATACCCTTTATTCGATTAATAAAGGCGGTGTCCTTTGGATGTGTTTTCTCAACGCTTTTCAATAAAATTTCTTTAGCCAACGCGCCTATGTAAAGGGGAATATCTTCACGGATATTCATCATCTGACCCGTGTGGTCACCGTGATAGTGGGTAAACAAAACAGCGTCACATTTTCCGTTTTTATCCGTCACGCCGTCAATACTCAATTTCGTTGAAGCAAAGCTCAGGTCACAGGAAAGCTCCTCCCCCATATCTATCAAAATCCGCCCATTTTCCGTGCATATTTCCGTGGAAATACCGCCTATTTGATGAGTGCCTCGGTGAATTGTTATTTTCATATATTACTCAGTACCATCTAATATTCTACAGCTTGGGATGTATTGCTTATATGCTCTTTCGGTATACCCCTGTTCTACTTGAATAACAAAAATAGAAACACCTAAGCTTTTCATCAATTCCTTCACCTCATAAAAATACGGACTTTTATATTGGCTGTGCTGTCTTTGATTTTCAAAAACTAATACAGATGGTATTACTTCATAATTATTAACATCGTTTCTCAATGGGAATTCATTGATTTTTTTGCTACAAGCCACTTCGTTTCTAAGCTTTTCCTTATCAATTTGCATAAAGTAAGTATAGCTTTCAGCTACGCACCTCAACAATGATTCCTGCACATTGCTATGCCTTTTAAGCTCCATTAAATAAATTTTTCTATTTGAATGAGAAACAGCAATCAAGTCAATCTTACCAATGCCCTTTGTTTTTTCTCCTGAAGCTCGCTCAATCGGAACTTGATAGTCAACAATGCAATCAATGTCCGAGCCCTCGTAGTCTGTCTTCTTATAAAGCTCCATTGCAATTAGCTCCTCAAGCCTTGTGCTGTTGACTGTTTGGGTGGTTGGATTACCTGTATGCTCGTTAATTATGTACCGTTTTGACATATTTACAGGCTTTACGTTGAGTAGCGGATTAGAATAGCTCATCCACGATGCAACAACACTTGAAATCGCTTTTCTTTCTCCATTCTCATCTATTACCGCACCGTTTCTTTTCAAAAGCTCTGCTGTATAGAAGGTATCAGCCTGCCTTGCCGCTTGCTCATATTCCGTTTTAAGCTCATCCATTTTATTGGTTACTCTTAACGTTTTCATCTTTTTTCTCCTTCCACATGTCCCTTTGCATTAATTATACCATTTTTTGTTCAATTTGTCAAAGGGCAGATGTGCGAGGATTGGGACATTTAAGTTTTTCGGGCTTAGCTATTGAATATAAAACACTTTTACTGTATAATTAAAATGTATTATTTCTCTGAGAGGAAAGCGAAATGAAGAAAATTTGTGACAAAAACATTGAATTAATAATTGAGGAAGAAAAAGGGGTTATCACTTCCCTAAAAATCGGTGAGCGCTCTGTTATTCAGGGAGAAATTGAGCTTTTTACAGCGCGATTTAGAAATGTGGCAGGTGCTTGCCATTATGTAAACGCAACAGAGGCAAAGAGCGTGACAATTATGGGCAATGACATTATTTACTGTGATTTTAGCGGTGACTTTAGCCAACTTTGCATAAAGGTAAGAGTTATTGCAGAAGACGGCATTTGCTGGCAAATAGATGTTGACGGTGTGACCCCTGCATACGCGCTTGAGTGGGTAGAATTTCCAAAAGTCCGCTTGCCGAGGTTAAAGGACAACGACATAAACGGTGGCACAATTCTGTTCCCGTACAACGAGGGTATGCTTGTTACTAACGAGGATTTACTCCCACGCTATGAGCCTGAATTTCCGTCATCGGGAGCTTATTACACATTTCCTAATATGGTTTGCTCTCAATTTATGGCTTACCTTTTTGACGATGTGGGGCTATACATTGGCGCACACGACCCAAAAAGAGCCTTGAAGTGCGTTGATTTTTACGCAAACGAGGGCGGTCTTGCATTGCAAATGCGCCTATACTCGGGAGTTGACTACGGAGAAGGCTTTAAGACTGACTATCCAATTGTTTGGAAAAAATGTCAAGGTAATTGGAAAAGCGCAGCCTTGATTTACAGAGAATGGTTTGAGAAAAATTTGCCGACGAATTTAGTACCTATAAAGGACAATAAGTCTTTGCCTAAGTGGTATGAAACAACACCCTTAATTGTAACGTATCCCGTGCGTGGAATACACGATATGGACAAAATGGAGCCAAACGCTCTGTTCCCATATACCAACGCATTGCCTATACTAAAAAAGATAAAAAACGACACAGGGTGCCAGATTATGGCTCTATTAATGCATTGGGAGGGTACTGCCCCCTGGGCACCACCTTACGTTTGGCCACCCTTTGGTGGAGAAGAAAAATTCAACGAATTTAGAGATGCTTTGCACGAAAATGGTGACTTGCTTGGCGTTTATTGCTCTGGTTTTGGCTACACCCTTAAAAGCACCCTTATCGAAAGCTACAATTGTGAAGAAAAAATCAAAAATGAAAACGTTTTGGCAGGTGTGTGCCATTCTCCCGAAAACAAGCCTGAGCTTGGCAGAACCTGTACCCCGTATCAGCGCTATGGCTATGATATATGCCCAGCATCTGAGCGAGGACGCGAAATTCTTATGGAGGGCTTCTCTCCCCTTTTCAAAAGCGGAGTTGACTACGCTCAAATTCTTGACCAAAACCACGGTGGTGGTCAATATATGTGCTATGCGAGAGGTCACAACCATCCACCTATGCCGGGCGAATGGATGACGTCAAATATGCAAAGCCTACTTAAAGAATGGAGCGAAGCTGCACCAAATATGCTGTTTGGCTGCGAAAGTGCCGCGGCTGAACCTTTTATAGGCAAGCTTTTAATGAGCGACAACAGGTTTGAATTAAACTACCCCTTTGGTACACCTGTCCCCCTCTACGCATTTTTGTACCACGAATACGTGAGAAACTTTATGGGTAACCAATGCGGCTGTCCTTTTGAGCCAAAATGCGACACTCTGTGCTACCGTTTGGCATATTCCTTCTCAATTGGTGACATTATGACCCTTATTATTGCACCAAACGGAGATTTGATGACACACTGGGGTACCCACGATTTTGAGCATAGCCCAAGTATGGAAAAAACCACACGCTTTATTAAAAACGTAATGGAATTTTACAGTAAAGAAGGCAAAAAATATTTATACAACGGTAAAATGAGTGTAAATGACGACATCGAGTGCGAGGAAATTAAAATCCCACTTTTCAGAGGTCAAGAGTTTTCTACTCTGCCAAGGCTTTTATGCTCCTCTTGGGAAGCCGAAAACGGAAAAACCGCATACGTTGTTGTTAACCCAGAGGACGAGCCTGTTGGCTTTACAATCAATGAGGAAAAATATTCCGTCCCTGCCCTTGATGCTATGCTAATTATAAAGTAATAAAAAGACCTTTAGCACATTTTTGCTAAAGGTCATTTTTTTATTTAAGAAAGTTTTTGATTTTTTCAAGGTTGATTTTTGCAGTTTGCCTACCAATTTCATAGGCAAGCTTTAATTTGTCAGTGTCCCTTTCCACACGGCTGACAGGCAAGGCTTCCTCAGGCCTTATCACAAAAATTTCTCCTGCTGCCTCTTTCTTTTCGATATATTCAAGCTCCTCGTTATACACAATATGCCTGTTTGCCATTGTCTTAACAAATTCGGGATATTTACGATATTTTAGCTTAATCAATGGCAAAACCTTGTTTTTGGATTTTTGATATCCCTTTGGCTGAGTTAAAACAACTATATTTCTGTCGTAGCCTATGCTTTCAAAAAATTTTAGCGGTAAAGAGTCAGCAGCTCCTCCGTCCAGCATCTTCTTGCCATCAATTTCCACCATTTTAGAAACTAACGGCATAGAAGCGGAGGCGCGTATCCAATCGAAGCCATAGTCGTCTCTACCCTCGTGTTTATGATAAACTGCCTTTCCTGTTTCAACGTCAGTTGCCACCACGTAAAATTCCATTGGATTTTTCTCGTATGTGTCATAATCGAAAATATCAAGCTTAGACGGTATTTCCTCGTAACAAAATTCTGTACTGTATATATTTCCTGTTTTTAAAAGGACGCGCACACCGCAATAGCGCTTATCACGAACGTAGTTAATGTTGTACCTTAATACTCTACCAATCTGCTTCGACTTATAATTACAACCAAATGCTGCTCCTGCCGATACACCGATAGCACCGTCAAACACAATACCGTTTTCCATCAAAACGTCCATAACGCCTGCGGTAAACATACCACGCATAGCGCCACCCTCTAAAATCAAGCCCTTTTTCATTCGACTCACCTCACATTGATGATAGTAAGTTAATTATAGCACACTTTTTAACGTTTGCAACGATTTGATTAGTCAAATTTTATAATATTTGAAACATTATACGCAAAAAGCACCTACTATTGCAGGTGCTTTTTCTTGTATAACGAAGAAGCACACATTGTCCGGTAGACAAATGTGTGCTTTTTTCTGCCAAAGAGCGACTAAAAGGTGCGTAAAGTGGGACAAGAACGACTAAAAGTACACCAATAGTGAAGCTCGTCAAATTGGAATTTGTTTATAAGACATCTTGCCCTTTTTCAACAAAACAAACTTCTTGCATTGCCGCAATGGTTGCAAATACACATATTGTCACAACGCTATAAGTGGTTTCAACAAAAGCCAGCGACAACGGCAAAAGGAACAAAGCAAATCCGGTGATTTTATTTAGTACGCTATGTATCGATATTAACCTTTTCTTACGAATAAAAATGAGCGTAATATTAAATGTTTTAATCAATGCAACAATGATGATCCACACCCATAACCATACAGGTATGTGTATTAGGGGGAATATCTTTACCCAGCATACGAACATGAATACAAAGTCAGCAACAGTATCAAGTTTTGCTCCAAATTTACTATCCGCACCTGTCTTTCTTGCAATCGTTCCATCTATCATATCGGTAAGTCCGCAAAACAGATAAAGTACGTAAAACCACGCTGATGATAAAGGAATAAACAGAAGAGGCAAACTTAATACAATTCTGCTCCCAGTAATGATGTTTGCAATATGTTTTTTCATAGATTGGAGTTTGTCATTTTGTAATACACCAAATAGCTAATGGCACATAGCAACTCACTAATACGAGCCTTTGCCAAAGACCGCCGTATCGCAAAACCGTTTTTTTGAACCTCTCCTTCTCACCCATAATGAAAGAGCAGAAGAACACGAACGCCACTACGAAGCACGCAAGCGAGATTGCGCCTAAAACTATATTTGCTGTTTGGAATTGAATAATTGCTAAAAGCAACGGAACGGCAAGTAATGTCATAAATCCGATTGCTGACACGCCACCGTGAATTTTCGTAATGATATCTTCGTCTTGTCTGTTTTCATTTAACGGACACACGCCCGAAATGATTTCGCACCCGATTCCGTATATAGCAAGAAGTATCCATATTGAGATTGTTAATCCGCTATCATTCTCTTGATATAACGCATACGGAGCAATACAAAACACAACACCTGATATGATGCACCACAAGTTATATATCCATTTCACCGGGCTTTGACGAGATCCCAGGACGGAAAGAGCCATTTCTTTATGCTTATAGCGCGGATAAAAACGCGCAAGTAGCAATGGTAGCAGATTGTCCGCCACAAGTATAATGATCCATAATATTTTCATACATCTCAATCCTATAAATTCTTATTTATCGATGAGTTTATTATATCATAAAAACGATAGTGTTTCAAGTGAAATATTCGGCGCACGCCGAATGTGAAATAATTCGCTTCGTGAATTGTGAAATATTGCTCCTTCGTCGCAATGTGAAATGAAATAAATCCCCTAACGCGCCGCAGCGCATTTCACACGCGGAGCGTATTTCACGCACGCAGTGCATTTCACAAATCCCGCAAGGGATTTATTTCGTTGAAAAAAGCACACATTGTCTTGGTAGACAAATGTGTGCTTTTTTCTGGCGGAGAGAGAGGGATTCGAACCCTCGTGCGATTGCTCGCAAACTGATTTCGAGTCAGCCCCGTTATG
>JAZSGX010000054.1:0-7526 GCA_045532975.1 Eubacteriales bacterium
CAGAGCCACCACACCACATAGGTGAAGATGCAGTTGTTTCAAATTCTATAATTTCTGAGGGTTGTGAAATTCAGGGAACTGTTGAAAACAGCGTGCTTTCAAACGGTGTAGTTGTGGAAAAGGGTGCAGTTGTCAAGGACTCTGTTATTATGAGTCGCACTACTATAAAAGCAGGCGCGCAGGTTAACTACTCGATTATTGACAGTGAAAGTGTTATTTCTGAAAATGCCATAGTTGGTGAAGATAAGGATGCGGCAAAGGGAATAGCTGTTGTCGGCACAGGACTTTGCGTTGAGCCGGGAGTTGTTATAGCTTCTGATGCAATGGTTAATAATGATTCATTCGACGGTGTTTCCGTTATAGAGAGATAAGGGGGAAGTTTTATGTCAGCTGCAGGAATAATTTTTTCAAACATACACGATGCAAATATATCGGAATTAACAAGAAACAGAACAATGGCATCTGTTCCTTTTGGATGCAGATACAGGCTTATTGACTTTACACTTTCCAATATGGTTAACTCTAACATAAACAATGTTAGTGTTATCACACATTACAATTATCAATCCTTAATGGACCATATAGGCTCAGGTAAGGACTGGGATTTGGCAAGAAGGTCGGGCGGTATTAAAATTCTTCCACCATTCATTACTGCATATGCTAACAACCGTAATTCTCTGTACAGTACAAGATTGGAAGCGTTAAAGAGCGTTCACAATTCAATCAGTAAAATACCTGATGACTATGTTGTGTTGTCAGACTGTGATGTTATTTGTAATATTGACCTTAAGGATATGATTAAAAACCACACCGAAAGTGGCGCAGATATTACAATTGCAGTAAAGAAAGTCGCTTTGACAAAGGAAAAGGCAAAGATTAACGTAATTATTGATTCCGATGAAAGCGGTAGAATTACAGACGTTAAGGCCGGTCTTACCAATTTTGAGGGTGAAGCGGATATCAACCTTAACATAATGGTTATGAACAGGGAATATTTACAGGAAATCGTTCTTGATGCTATCGCTCATAACTATGATAGCTTAACTAAGGACATTTTGCTTAAAAACGTTAACAGAAGAGTTTACCGTACATATAGATACGATGGTTACTTTGCTTGTATTTCTTCTTCACAGGATTATTATGCTTCAAGCATGGAGCTTATAAATGACAGTAATGTTAGAAATCAGCTTTTCGGTGTAAAGAACAGACCTATTTATACAAAAGTTAGAAACTCTGCTCCTACTTATTACAGTCCCGAGGCAAAGGTTAAAAATTCCTTGATTGCAGACGGATGTCAGATTTTCGGCGAGGTAGAGAATTCCATTATATTTAGAGGAACTAAAATAGGTAAGGGAACAGTTGTTAAAAACTGTATATTGTTCCAAGATACATTCACAGGCGAAAACGTTAAGCTAAACTGCGTAATTGCCGACAAGAACGTAGTTATAAGAGACAACAAAAACCTTTCGGGTGACGAAACATTGCCCTTTTATCTTGCAAAGGGAAAGATGATTTAAGGAGAAGAATATGAAATTATTATTTGTTGGTGCGGAAGCAGTTCCTTATATCTCAACGGGCGGACTTGGTGATGTGCTTGGATCTTTGCCACAGGCGGTAAAGGCTGCAAATCCCGATGCGGACGTGCGCGTTATTCTTCCGCTTTACAAAAAAATCAAGGAAAAATTTTACAACCAGCTTGATTATGTTGGCAACACAGTTGTTGAGCTTTCGTGGAGACGTCAGTATTGCGGACTTTTTAAATGCGAAAACAATGGAGTAGTATATTATTTCATAGATAACGAATACTATTTTAAAAGGGAAATTGTATACGGTGATTTTGATGATGCGGAAAGATTTGCTTTTTATGGCAAGGCTGTTCTTGACATTATGCCACTTATAGATTTTTACCCTGATATTCTTCACACAAATGACTGGCAAAGTGCAATGTCCGTAATTTATTTGAAGAGAAAGTATTATTTAAAGCCTTTTTATCGCGATATTAAAACTATTTATACAATCCACAATATTGATTACCAAGGCATATTTTCTATGTCAATCTTGGGTGATGTTTTTGGTCTTGACGAGGGGGACAGAAGCACGGTTGAATATAATGGCAATATCAACTTGACTAAGGGCGCTATCGTATGTACTGACAGAA
This sequence comes from Eubacteriales bacterium, assembly GCA_045532975.1. Taxonomy (GTDB): domain Bacteria; phylum Bacillota; class Clostridia; order Oscillospirales; family CAG-272; genus RGIG2000. The sequence goes on from JAZSGX010000054.1 coordinate 2,159, forward strand.
TATCAACCGTTAGCCAGAGATATGCTGATGAAATTCAAACTGAGTTTTACTCAAGTGGATTACATTACGTATTGCACTTGTACAATGGCAAGCTTTCAGGTATTGTAAACGGAATTGATGTTGACTATTACAATCCAAGCAAGGACGAGGTTATTGCAGCTAAATTCAACTCTAAGAATACAAGTGGAAAGGTTGAATGTAAGAGAATTTTGCAGGAAATGTGCGGGTTAGAGCAAAATGCAGATGTTCCTGTGGTTTCAATGATTTCAAGGCTTGCATCTCACAAGGGATTTGATTTGGTTAAGTTTATATTACCCGAAATGCTCAGCTTGGGAATTCAATTTGTTCTTTTGGGTACAGGTGAATATGAGCTTGAAGAATATTTTAAAGCTATTCAGTATAGATACCCGAAGCAGGTAAAGGTTTTCCTTGAATTTAACAAGGATCTTTCCAAGAAGATTTATGCCGGCTCTGACATTTTCTTGATGCCGTCAAAGAGTGAGCCTTGCGGTCTTTCTCAGATGATTTCTTCCGTTTACGGAGCAGTTCCTGTAGTTAGAGAGACAGGCGGACTTTATGATACCATAAAGCCATATAATCAGTTTACTCTTGAGGGCAACGGATTTACCTTTGCAAATTATAATGCACACGAAATGAAGGACGCTCTTGCTCGTGCGGTTGAATTGTTCAAGGATAAGGAAAAGTGGCAAGCATTAACAAAGAAGGTTATGGAAACAGACTTTTCTTGGGATGCTTCCGCTAAGGAATATTTGAAGCTTTACGATGGGCTTATAAACGAATATTAATGACTGAAAGATTAGCTGTCCCGTAAAGGAGCTTGCGGGACAGTTTATTCTAATTTTCAGGCAAAAAATGTAAATTTTTGTAGTTAATCATAGGAGTACAACAGAAATGAATCAGGTATTTTCAAAAGAATCGGTAAAGGAAGCGCTTGACCTAAAGCTTTCAAGATATTTCGGTGTAAATGCTGAGGATGCCAATAAGGAGCAGGTGTATAAGGCAACGATTCTTACAGTAAAAGATATTTTATCGCAAAAGAGATCTTCATATAAGCGCGAGGTTAAAAAAGCACAGGCAAAGAAGGTTTACTATCTTTGTATGGAATTTTTGATTGGTCGTTCACTTAAAAATAATTTGAGAAATCTTGGTATTGCCGATTATTACAGTGATGTTTTGAAGGAATATGGCTTTGACATTAATGAAATATATGAAATGGAGCCGGACCCGGGACTTGGTAACGGCGGTCTTGGCAGACTTGCCGCTTGCTTTATGGACTCGTTGACGTCTCTTAACTATCCCGGTGACGGTTTTTCAATTCTTTACGAATACGGCTTGTTCAAGCAAAAGATTATCGACGGAAACCAGGTTGAGTTACCCGATACTTGGCTACCGGGCGGTGAATCTTGGCTTGTACCGAGAACAGACAAGAAATTCACCGTACGCTTTGGCGGTCACATCAAGGAAGAGTGGGAAAACGGCAGGCTTGCAATAAAATACGAGAACTATGAAGAGGTTGAGGCGGTACCTTACGATATGATGATATCGGGTGCGGGCACAGCGGTTAACAGACTTCGCTTGTGGAAGGCGCATGACGTTACCAATTTCAATATGAATCTCTTTTCACAGGGTCAGTACGTTAAGGCTATTCAGCAAACAACTAATGCAGAGGTAATTTCCAAGGTGCTTTATCCTTCCGATGAGCATACTGAGGGTAAGCTGCTTCGTTTAAGCCAGCAATATTTCTTGGTTTCCGCATCCTTGCAGAGTATTATCAGTGACCATATTGCCGCTTATGGCTCTATGGCTGGATTTGCAGACAAGGTTGCTATTCACATCAATGATACTCACCCTGCACTTTGCGTGCCGGAGCTTATGAGAATTTTGATGGATATATATAACTATTCTTGGGATGATGCTTGGTATATTGTAACCAAAACTGTTTCTTATACAAACCATACCGTTATGCCTGAGGCTCTTGAATGCTGGAATGAGGATTTGTTTAGCTTTAAGCTGCCGAGAATTCATTCTATCGTGAAGGAAATAAACCGTCGCTTGTGCGAGGACTTGTGGAAGGCATATCCCGGAGATTGGGACAGAATTTCCAAGATGGCTATTATTGCTTACTCACAGGTAAGAATGGCAAATTTGAGCGTTGTTGCATCCCACACGGTTAATGGTGTGTCTAAGCTTCATTCCGACATTTTGAAGAAGACCGTATTCCACGATTTTTATAAGTCTGCACCATATAAATTTACAAACGTAACTAACGGCATTGCTCACAGAAGATGGTTAACCTATTCCAATTCTGAGCTTGCATCCCTAATTAACGATTGCATAGGTGACGGATATATTACGAATCCGAGTGAGCTTGAAAAGCTTATGAAGTACGTAGGGGATGACAGTGTTACAAAGCGCTTAGCAGAAATTAAGGAAAATAATAAGCTAAAGCTTTCAAAACACATTTTCAACAAAACAGGTTATTCCCTTGACACATCATCCGTATTTGACGTGCAAGTTAAGAGAATGCACGAATATAAGCGTCAGCTTTTAAATGCGCTTAAAATTATCAGTTATTATGTAGAAATTGAAGAGCATCCCGAAAGAGAATACACAAAGAGAACCTTTATCTTCGGCGGTAAGGCAGCGCCCGGCTACTATATGGCTAAGGATATTATTAAGCTGATTTGGAATCTTGGTGAGGACATCAGAAAAAATCCTTTGGTTAAGGATAAACTGTCCGTTGTTTATCTTGAGGATTACAACGTTAGCACCGCAGAGGTTTTAATGCCTGCGTCTGATATTAGCGAACAGATTTCCTTGGCAGGAAAAGAAGCAAGCGGTACCGGCTGTATGAAGTTTATGATGAACGGCGCTCTTACAATCGGTACTCTTGACGGTGCAAATGTTGAGATGAAGGATGCGGTTGGAGACGACAATATCTTTATTTTCGGCTTGACTGCAAAGGAGGTTGATGACCTTTGGGAAAGAGGTTATCATTCAATCGACTTTTATAACAATAGCACACGCATCAAAAAGGCTGTTGACCGCTTGAATAAGGGCTTCAACGGGGTTTCCTTCTCCAATATTGCTAACTATTTGATAGGTGGCTTTGGCGGAGTTGCTGACCCATATATGTGCTTGGCAGACTTTGACTCGTACTATATTAAGTCCGAGGAAATTATCAAAGCATATAACAATAAAGAACAATGGGGTAAAATGTCGCTTGTTAATATTGCAAAATCAGGCTTCTTTGCAGCAGACAGAAGTATAAAGGAGTACGCTGATAACATTTGGCACTTAACAAGCGTTAAGTAATCAATGAAATTTTTTGAAAAGAAATTTGTAAATGGCTATGATGCTACAACTCTCGGCTCATTTTCATATAATGACGTTGTAGAATTTAGGCTTGTAATTTCCAGAAGGTGCGGTGCTTCAAATGTATGCATGCACCTTTCGGGAGAAGGAATAGAAAACAAGCTTTATAAAAAAATTGACCTTCAATGGATAGCCTTTGAGGGTGCGAATGACGTATATTCCTGCACACTTGATATGGCAAATGTCGGTGTTGGCTTGTACTATTACAAGTATGAGATTGATACACCGAACTGTAGCTTTTACGGGGATGGGCAAAAAGTTGGCGAGCTTTCCAGAATGGAAAATAGCTCTGACGGAATGATACAGCTTCTTATATACCAAGAAAAAAGTAGCTCAGCGAAATGGATGCACGGCGGCATTATGTACCACATATTTGTGGATAGATTTAACAAAAGCGGAAAGTGTAAGCCTAAGAAGAATGTTGTTATGAATAACGACTGGTATGGTGGTATCCCTCAATATGCTGATGTTCCAGGCGGTTATGTTGAAAACAATATGTTTTTCGGTGGAGATTTGTACGGTATAATTGAAAAGCTTGATTACATTAAGGAGCTTGGTGTTACCTGCCTTTATCTTAGTCCTATTTTTGATGCTTATTCTAACCATAAATACGACACAGGCGACTATATGACCGTTGACTCTATGTTTGGCGGTGAAAAGGCTCTTGAGGAACTTATTGCCGAGGCAAAAAAGAGAAATATACACATCATTTTTGACGGCGTATTCAATCATACGGGAGCTGATAGCATCTACTTCAACAAGTTTGGCAATTATGATACCGTAGGCGCATATCAATCAAAAAATTCACCGTATTATGAGTGGTATAATTTCAGAGATTATCCCAATGATTACGAGTGTTGGTGGGACGTTAAAATTTTGCCTCGTGTCAACAGTAACTGCCCAAGCTACCAAAAGTATATTTTGGGTGAGGGCGGAGTTGTTGAAAAATGGATGAAAAAGGGAATAGACGGCTTCCGTCTTGATGTAGCTGACGAGTTAAGCGATGATTTTTTAAGAACGCTAAATACCAAGGTCAAATCTATAAATCCCGACGGTGTTGTTTACGGTGAGGTTTGGGAGGATGCGTCAAACAAAATTGCTTATGGGAATAGGAAAAAATATTTCCTTGGAAATGAGCTTGATTCCGTTATGAATTATCCCTTGCGTGAAGCTGTAATTAGATATATCAAATATGGTGATTGCGATGCGTTTTACGATACCTGTAAAATGCTTTATACTCACTATCCGCGCCATGATGCAAATTTGCTTATGAATCTGCTTGGCACACACGATACGGAAAGAATTTTGACCGTGTTGGGTGGGGAAAATAGTGACGGATATACTAATGAGCAGCTATCAACTAAAAAAATGTCAAAAGCGGAGCGCAAAAGGGCAATTTCTCTTTTAAAGCTTGCTTATGCAATAATTGCAACCGCACCCGGTGTTCCCTGCATATATTATGGCGATGAGGCAGGTATGGAGGGCTATCACGACCCGTTCAACCGCTTGCCATACCCTTGGGGAAGGGAAGAAAACGAGCTTTTGGAATATTATAAGAAAATTAACAGAATTCGCATTAACGAGCCTGTTTTCAAGGATGGCTTGTTTGAGATTGTTGAATGCAATTCTGATATTCTTGCATTTGCAAGGTATAAAGATGACGGCTTTGTTCTTACTGTTATCAACAGGAGTAAAGAAAAGTATAACCTATGCGCTAATGTTAATTTAAAAAACCTGTCAAGCGGAAGAGCCATTAAAGTTATTGCACCTAACAGTGCTTGTATTCTTAAAGGTTCAAAAGATTTTAATTCTTTAGAAATCGAATTTTATAAGTAAATTTATCGGTACTGACTAAATTTTAGTCAGTACCGATATTTATTTTACAAAATTTATGATATAATTATTAAAAATTCCCAACCTTTTTCAAAATCCGTGTCTATATGGGTGAAAGCTTTCAAAGAGGTAAAATTAA
>JAZSGX010000065.1:0-4174 GCA_045532975.1 Eubacteriales bacterium
AGATTATGGCTAACATTTACAAAAACTCTTACGATGCTGCAAAGAAATTCGGAATGGAAGGCGACCTTATTGCAGGTGCTAACATTGCAGGTTTCATTAAAGTTGCAGAGGCTATGATTGCTCAAGGTGTAGCATACTAATCAAAAAAGTTAAACCCCCGTCAAACGACGGGGGTTATTTTTTTACCATTCGTTTTTGCACATTTCATAAAACTCTTTATAGGTTATGCACTCGCAAAGTCCGCGGTCTACTTTATCCTTAAGATACTCCATCATTTCGCGGTAGGTGCTTTCCAAGCAGTCGTATCCGCCGTCCTCCTTAATGGTTTTAACCACCTTATGTGTGAAGATATTAAGCGCATATTTATGCTCTATTGCGTAGTCAATATTCTTTTTCACTTCATCTATATTATGGCTGTAAATCTCAAAGGGGGCGGTGCGAAAATCGTCCTTTGAAAAGCCTGTTATAAACGGGTGTTCCACTTCGCTTCTGCCGCCGCGCGCAATTAAAAAGCCGTTTTGCCTTAACGCGTATTCAAGTGCGGGGCCAAAGCGGTTTTGCCTGCACGCCCAAGTTATCGGGTGAACGCCGAGAAGTGCCAAGCGGTCTTTTTCCGCCTTAACATAGCTGCACCATTTTTCAAGCGACTCCTCACTTGTGTTGAAGATTTCTTCGTGAGGCGGAAATTCTCCCACCGTGTTGTTATAAGCGGAGATTTCCCAGCCGGCCTTCTCAATTTTCTTTTTAAGGCACTCATTTGGGCGGACAACGGCGGTTGCCTTGTAGCCGTATTCTTTGTAAACTATATCAAAACGAATGTCCTCATCTTGAATAAGACCGTCAAAGTTAAGTAAAATATATGCTTTATCCAAAACCATCACCTCTATAAATATTTAACCGCATTGTATTTAAAAAGTCAAGTCAAAGCCTTTACTTTTTGAGATTTTCAATCGGATATTGGATTAAAGGATTATTTATTTTCTGAAATTCCAAAAAATGTAATTAAAACGGTATATTCTCCTGCCGTTGCGGTGTGTATAGTGAAGGGCCTTTTCAAAGCAAAAAACAAAGGAGAAAAAATTATTATGTCTTTACCTCAAGAAGGAAGAACTTACAAATTTAAATGTGTCGGTACTGCTAACCGATATTTGAATCTTTATTCATCGGGCACGGCAACTAACGCCATGAATGTAGTGCTGTTCACATCCGATGAATCAAACGAGCAAAAATGGTATTATACCGCAAATAAACTTCATATCAAAACAAACACGCAGTATTGTCTTGACCGATTTACAGGTACTTCTGCTTTAAACAACGCGGACATTTACATTGACGCTACTGCAAACGATAACGACCAGTTAATTGAATTTGAACAAGTAAGCGGATATGACAATCGCGTAAAAATCAAACTTTCAAACGCAGGCGGAGGTAGTTATTATCTCACGGCAGTTAACGACAAAAACGGGACATCAAGCGGAAAGTCCAACACATCAGACGGAAATGTTTTTTGGACTTTGGAAAATGACAGCGATTTTCAAAAATGGGATTTCTTGGATGTATACGCCACTCAAAAGCTTCGCCTTCCGTTTGAAGGAGAAAATGTCTTGTATCTGAGCCGTATGTCGCCGGCTTATTATCAAATTTATAACCGACAAAATTACGGCGCTCATTTACAATGCACACAAAGCACTCAACTGCTTGGATTAGCAATAGGAACGGTTGTGGCAAAAGGAGAAAATACAGTCATGGGCAATTATCTTTGTGTAAGATACAATAACTGTATTTCTGTTTATGGTGCCGGTCCAACCGATTTAATTGTCAGGTATTACCGTATGCAAAGTATAAGCGTTAATGTGGGAGATATAGTAAACACAAATACTGTCTTGGGTTATAGCGGTTTCAGCGGCGAATACCCCATGATGTCACATTTTTATTTTGAAATTGACACAGACACAAATTATCCCACCTATACACCTATGTTAACCTCCGCAGAAGCAGGAGGAGGCTTGTATTCGGGCACTGACAGCTGTGTAAATCCTTTTGATTGGCTTTTTAATCATTTTGGACAAACCAAATCAAGAGCAGAGTATGCGGACGAAACATACGTTTTTTCAAGTGATTTGACAGAGCACGACGTTAACTCCACCACACCCCCGACAAGCGGGGTTGGACTCACGCTCAACCAACTCAAGGCAAAATTTCCTCAAGGAAAATATTGGAATCATGTTGGAATGAGTGGTAACAACCAAGACGGATATACTGACACGCCTTGCCCTTCTCACGATGACGTTTACACTTGCAATTCGTTCAATTTAACCGGAACACCACAGTCTTGGCAATGTTTGGGATTTGCCGAAAAATGTGGGTATGATACCACCGGACTTAATCCGAAAGAAAGCTACGGGTGGACAAAAATCGAATCAGGCGCACTCGGAACGCTTGATTTTTTAAAGCCGGGAGATATTATCAGATATCAAGTCGGCAGTAACCCGGATGACAAACATGCCATTTTCGTTACAGGTGTAAACGGCGATGATATTATTTATGGCGATTGCAACGGAAATGCAGAAACGGATTGTAAAATTCGTTGGGACGAGCTTAAGAGTAAACAATCCTTGCTTCCTAAAATAATCTATGTGTTAAGTTCACCGTACACTCTTCAATAATTAAACTTACTGCCAAAAAACACGGAAATCTATCTCGGATATTCTGTATCCGAGATGGGTTTCTTTTATTTTGAAACTACAAGAGGAATAACTTTTCCACCCCTTTACATAATAGTCTGCTTTATAAGAATTTTCCCCAATCTCGGTAATTGTAATATCTGAAGCACCGACACCTGTCATACCTCCTGATATGTCGCAGTATACTTTGCCGTCGACATTTTTAAATTTTATGGAAATAATCCATTCCAACGCTTCGTCGGTGAAAAATTGAGCGTAATACGTTTCCAATTCAGAGTAACTGCCGTTTGTTTCTATATAAAATTTGCCGTCAATCTCATTATCATAAGAAAGGCTTTTTAAATCACTGCCTAAAATCTCATACAAAACATGAAACGGATCTTCTGTTCCTATATTAAAAATTTCGCTCAGTGATTTTTCCAACAATTCCAATATTTCTTCTTCTGAGGGATAATCAACCGAACTACTTTCACTTGACGACGGTTGAGTATCGTTTTCACAAGAAAAGAAAGAAAGTGCAAGTAAAACAGATAGTAAAACCAAAATAAATTTTTTCATAAAATAACCCTCCAAAATTTTCATTGTAAATGCCTCATCTAAATTACAATATATAATATAGCCAAACTTTAGTCAACCGCTTTTCCTCGAAAAAGGGAGACCTTTTCACTTTGCTTTAACGCAGCTTATATACTTAAAACAGTCGCCGTCTTTTTTGAGGGTGTAAACTTTAACTTCAGAATAAGCCATGTAGTCAAGTTTTGCCGTTACTGTGTAAATATCGCCGTTTTCAGTCACGTCGCTCGAAGCAAAAGTTATTTTCGGAGTTAAATTGTTTCCGCCACCCACATTGTAAGCGTTGTATTCTTCATGATATACAAGCGTGTCAGACCGCATTTTCTCAACAGAGACATCAAAATACTTTTGAATATACGCTTCCATTTCCTTCGCAGGATAAAACCAGCCGTCTTTTAAATTGACTGTGTATTTTTCAACACGTTCTTCGTATGTCGTGTTGGCACACACATAACTGTTGTATAACCACCAAAACATGTTCGTGCCTATCTCGTCGGCAGATTCCCATTCAATGTTGTTGAGAACGCCTAAAAGCTCAATGTCTTTTATGTTTACGCCGACATCACTTGACGACGGTTGAGTATCGTTTTCACAAGAAAAGAAAGAAAGTGCAAGTAAAACAGACAGTAAAACCAAAATAAATTTTTTCATAAAATAACCCTCTTTCTCTTTTTAATAAAGTTGATTGATTTTATTTAACCGCATTGTACTTAAAAAGTCAAGACAAGCCCTTTACATTTGTGATTTATTTTGGTATATTTTAAGTTATGATTTAGAGGCGGTGTTTAAAATAAACTTTTTTAAGAAATTTATAGGTACGCGGCAATTTTACAAAACCGTTCTTGTACTGATGATTCCGATTATGGTTCAAAACGGCATTACCAACCTTGTCAACATGGTTGACAACATAATGGTGG
>JAZSGX010000056.1:0-4550 GCA_045532975.1 Eubacteriales bacterium
TCCGACTTTGCGTCCAATCAAGGAGTTAAAGGGCTTTGAAAAAATCGAGCTTTTGCCAAATGAAGAAAAAACTGTTGAATTCGTAATTAACGAGAGCTTGTTAAAATTTGTAAAACGAGATTTGACCTATGGCGCAGAAGAAGGAGATTTTCAAGTATTTATAGGTAAGGATAGCCGTTGCCAGCCCTTCGATGAGTTCAAACTCATAAAGAAAATCCTTTAATGCTCATATCAAAAAACAGAATATAAGAAAGGATAGGGAAATAACTCTATCCTTTTGCTTTTTATAAAGCATAAGCTGCTTTGGGCAATCAAAAAAGGACTACTAAATAATGAGTAATCCGTTAGATAAACAAAAATGACTAAGTCGACATCACAAACCCGTGTGTTCAACTTAGTCATAGGTGGTCGAAGTGCAAAGAAGCATCGCAACCTTGTTGCTCGTAACACTTCGCAGCCTTAGATGTGCGAGCTATCACGCGAACCCCCAAAGCTCATACTTCGCTTCGGGGAACCCCTATGCGACTTCACTGCGACTCGCTACGCTCTCATGCATAAGTTCCACTTAGCCAATCGCACTTCGCTTGAGGCTCGTACTCTTGGAGTGTCACTTATCGCTAGGCGCACTCCATTTTCGCAAGCGAAGTTCTCTCAGCCAACACTACGATAAAACAAAAAAGCACCGAGTGGTGCTTTCATGCTTTATGGTCGGAGTGAGACGATTTGAACGTCCGACTTCTTGGTCCCGAACCAAGCGCTCTACCAAGCTGAGCCACACCCCGAAAGGAAATATGAAATTTTAGAATAAAGCCATCATGAAGAGAAGCGAGGGAGCAAGCTCTACTACGACTCGTGCTACGCACTCCCATGCATAAATTCGTTTTAGCCAATCGCGCATCGCAAAAGCTCGCGTTCTTGGAAACTCATTTACAAGCTGAGCCACACCCCGAAATGTGAAAAACAAATAAGTTTCATTTGCTAAAATATTGTAGCATAAAGGCAATGGAATGTCAAGATTTATTTTGAAAAATATATTATTTAAAAAAATTCAAATTTTTTCAAAAAAGGTATTGCAATTTAGAAAAAACAGTGATATAATACACAGGCGCAACGCGGAAAAGATATGTCAAATAAGAGCTTTGAAAACCTTTTGAAAAAAATTGAAAAAAATTTAAAAAAGGTATTGACAAGTCAAAACTCTTGTGATATAATCTTAAACGTCGCAAGGCGAGATACCTAAAATGCGATGGGAAAATGGAAGCATAGCTCAGTTGGGAGAGCATCTGCCTTACAAGCAGAGGGTCATAGGTTCGAGCCCTATTGTTTCCACCAATGACATTGTAGGCGAGCACGAAAGTGCTCGCTTAGAAATGGCCTGGTAGTTCAGTTGGTTAGAACGCTAGCCTGTCACGCTAGAGGTCCGGGGTTCGAGTCCCCGTCAGGTCGCCAATTTGCCTCTGTAGCTCAGTTGGTAGAGCAGGGGACTGAAAATCCCCGTGTCGTTGGTTCGATTCCGACCGGCGGCACCATATTATGCGGATTTAGCTCATTTGGTAGAGCGCAACCTTGCCAAGGTTGAGGTGGCGGGTTCGAGCCCCGTAATCCGCTCCAGAAAAAAAAACATCCTCAACGGATGTTGTTTTTTAACAAATTCAATTGCTCGGCATAAAATAAGAGTGTGGTGACGTAGCCAAGTGGTAAGGCCCCGGTCTGCAACACCGTTATTCATCGGTTCAAATCCGATCGTCACCTCCAAAACAAAAGGCACTTCAAAAGAAGTGCCTTTTGTTTTGGCGATGACGACGGTTAACCGATTTTTTCGCTTGCGAAAAATATCGGTTCTAATCTGAAAGCTAAGTGAAAACAATTAAGTATTGTTTTCACGACGCTTTTCTCTCCAAAGCAAGGAGCAATCCGAGCCGAGTGAATCGAGGCGAAGGAGGGCGACTGTGCGACGAGAGTGAAGTCACCTCCAAGGACACCCTCGTGGTGTCCTTTTGTTTTGGCGATGACGATATTAACCAAAAATAGCCTTCTCCAGCGGAGAAGGTGGCAACGCAGTTGACGGATGAGGAGGACAAATACGCATTAGCTTATAATGCTCCCTCATCCACCGTACACAGGACCCCATACTCATACTGAGAGTGGAGCAGGTCCCCTATTCGGCCCTCTTTCTCAGCCGTGGAAAGAAGTAAGGAGAATTTTTTACGCTTGGGAAATGTATTTGTCACATATTAATAAACAAAAAAGAGCGCAAAGGCTCTTATTATTGTATATTTGGATTGTTGCTTATTCCAAGAATGTAATCGGTAGAAACGTTGTAGAAAGACGAGAGCTTAATAAGAATATCTGTAGGAATATCTCTTTGTCCCAACTCATAATTGCTGTAAACCTGTTGAGAACAGTTTAATACTATAGCCAATTCTTTTTGCGTAAGGTCTCTATCTTCGCGCAAATCTCGGATTCTTTTATAAATCATGTTAACTCCATTATGTGCATTTATTAAATAGATTATATCAAACTGCAAAATGCGGTATTGACATTTACTGCAAAATGCGGTATAATTTTAATACTATATTTAATAAGGAGGGCGTATGAACAAATATAGAAGAGAAATAATAAAAGAATTAGACGAGCTTGAATTGAACTATCGTGAGGTAGATGATGTGGCAATTGAAATTTGTGTCAGGGGGGAAATTTGTCAGCGAATAAATATAACAGTGGTATTTTTTGATAAACTGCCAAATTTAGTGTCAATAGCTGCAACTGACATTCTTTCTGTGAACGGAAAACGAAAGGAAGCCTTAGAACTTATTAACGAAATTAATAATACAACTCGATGGTTCACTTTATCCGCTGATAAAAATGATTGCGTTAATTGTTCTGTAGACACATTTTTGAGCGAAGAAGGTAGCAGATTTGAATTCAACTTGATGCTTGTATACCTAATTAAAGTTATTGATGAAAATTATTCCAAATTTATGAAACTTTTATGGAATTAAACAAAAAACGAGGGGGAAATTTTTGCCTCCTTGTTTTTTATGTTCATAATTTTTTAACAATTATCTAAAGACATAGAAATGTTTATTGTGTTATTATATATTGACAAGTCAACTAAAATCGGGAGAGTGTATGAAAAAGGTATTAATCATTGGTGGCGGAGTTTCCGGTCTAACAACAGGCATTTATCTTCAGGCAAGCGGATACGAAACTGAAATTTTAGAGAAAAACCACGTAACAGGTGGCGCTTGTATTGGCTGGGAAAGAAAGGGCTGCTATATTGACGGTTGTATTCATTGGCTGTCAGGTGTTAATTCCAATTCGTCCTTAAATCAGCTTTGGCGTGAAACTCATGCAATAAAGGAAGATACAGAAATATTTTATCAAGACGATTTGGCAAGCTTTACCTTTCCAAACGGAAAAAAGCTTACCATTTGGGCAGATACGGGCAAGCTCGAAAAGGAGCTAATGGCGTTTGCTCCTGAGGATGAGAAGGAAATTAAAAGGCTTTGCAAGCTTATCAGAAGATTCCAAAAAATAGACCCTCCCTCCAAAAAGCCTGCAGACTTGATGAATTTGGGCGAGCTTTTAAAGGTTGGCTTGACTATGGCTGGAGATTATTATTGGATTTGCAAGACATCAAAGCTTTCCTGTGCTGACTATGCAAAGAGATTCAAAAACGAACAGTTAAGATACGTTATTGCCGATTATATGGAGTCCGACTATAACTTTATGAGCTTTTTGTATATGATGGGACATATTTCTGCTCGCAATGCGGGAATTCCTATCGGTGGCTCCCTGGCTATGGTTAAGCGTATGGAGGAAAGATATTTAAGCTTGGGCGGTAAAATCACAACCCGCGCTGAGGTTGAGCGTGTTATTGTTGAGAACAACACCGCAAAGGGCGTAGTCCTTGAAAACGGTGAGGAAATGCGTTCTGATTGGGTCGTTTCTACCGTACCTGTTGAGCATTGCTTGAAAAAGCTGTTGAACAATAAATATAAGGTAGAAAAAATTGATATGCGCCTAAATGATATGGCAACATATCCGATTTACACCTTTACTACCGTTGTTTATAAATGTAACAAGGATATATCAAATCTTCCCTTGTCAACCAAGACCTTCCTTGACACACCTATTGTAATTGATAAGGAATACGATTGCTTGGGCTTTAGAAATTACTCCTATGATAAAACACTTAAATATCCGGGAACAGGCGCAGTTATGCAGTCCTGCCTTTCGGGAAACGACAATATGTATTTCTGGTGGAAGGAAAAGAAGGAAAACGGTACCTATGGAGCAGAGAAGGAAAGAATTGCCAAGGAATTTTTGGACGTTTTCAAAAAGATCTTCCCTGACTTAGCAGACAGCGTCGAGGTTATCGACGTTATAACTCCTTGCACTTACGAAAGATATTTGAACTCACGCCACGGCTGTTTCCAAGCCTTTGTCCATACCGCTAAGGGCAAAAGCCTTATGCAAAAGGGTATTATAAAGGGACTTGACGGCTTTATTTTAGGCGGACAGTGGATTTTGCAAAGCGGTGGCTT
>JAZSGX010000085.1:0-2560 GCA_045532975.1 Eubacteriales bacterium
CTCGGCTTTGCCTTTAACAGTGCTGAAACCTTCACAGACGGTGAGGTTAGTCTTGATAGCTTTGCTTTGAAGGCAGAGGTTAATAATCAAACAAGTGATAGAGAGTTTGGCAGACACGAGTTTGTTATTAGTTATACATCCGAGGAGCATTTGGCAAAGGACATCGTAATCGGTGCTTATGCGGTTGAGATTGACGCGGAGAAGAACAAATCCTACTACTTTATCAACAGAAGCGAGGATACAACAGTAGGCGTTAACGGCTTTGCCACTGTAAACTATAACGGAATAGAATAAAATTTAACAAGAATTTGGGCGGGCTTTAGGGCTCGCCCAAATTTTTCACATAATGTTTTCATAATCTTTGTTGACATAGATATCATAGAATGATAAAATAGTAATATAAATAATGTTACGAAGGGCAGAGCTTAATGGAAGATAAGGATTTGAATTTGCCAAAAAACGAAGGAAATGAAACACAGGTTGAGCAAAATGAGTCCAATGCGGCAAGAAGAATAAGACTTCTGGGTATGGACGAGGGCGATAAAATTCACGATGATGGCGCAGCTATCAAAAAGGGTGATTTTATGGCTAATTTTTGGTATCAGCATAAATGGGGCTTTATAATTTCCGTACTGTTTATAATAATCGGTGTGTTTTTTATCACATCAATCGCATCACAACCGGATTACGATATGTACATTGCCTATGCGGGTCCTCTTTATCCCAATTACGAAACTCACAGCGCTATTGAAAAAGCCTTTAGTGATATGTGCAAGGATTATAACGGTGATGGTGAAAAGCTTGTAAATTTTGCCTCTATCACCTATCAAAACGACGAACAAAGGAAGCAAACCGCCGAGGAAATGAAGGATAACTACGGTGTAGTCCAGCACACAAACGAAAACTATAAGGCGCTGACCTCTATTCAAAGCCAAATGCTCTCAGGTACCGTGGCTATATATTTGATGGACGAGGCGCTGTACAAGCAATACGAGGCAGGCATGGTTAAAATTGCCGACCTTATAGGAGAGGATACTGAGCTTGGCAAAGAGGTTTTCGCGGGAGAGAGCGGAGTTTATTTTAAAAGAACAGACTTTTATTACCACCTGTATGCAACGGAGTGGGGCAGAGCATTGAAAAATTTGCCTGACGACACCGTGCTTTGTATTCTTCCGCAGCTTGTCACCATTGACGAGGATATGTATAAGGATTCTCTTTCCTTGATAAAAAGCATTTTGGAGTTTAGCTTGGCAAAATAATTTTTGAAAAAGTGTTGACAAACACAAAAAATGTGGTATAATAACAATGTTTCAAAGGTAAACTGTGAAATATCGCACAAGTCACTTTATGTCGACGTGGCTATTTTTATGCAAAACGCTAAAATTTATAAAATTTCAAAAAAATAACAAAAAAGATTGACAAAAGTGTTGTTGTATGGTATAATCAAAGAGTAATAGGCTAAGACCTTGGGATATTTATGCTTGTAGGAGGTATTTGAAGTTGAAAAAAGAATATATAAGACCTGAATATGAAAACAATAATCAACTCGCAGATGTTATTTTGGTTTCAACTATTGAAGAAAACAATAAAATTACAGGCATTGTAGATATCGAGGAGCTTTTCGGTATCAGCGGGCTATGATTTATAACTAACCACTGCTTTTGCAGTGGTTTTGTTTTTAAGATAAGTAAAATCGGGGTAAATATGGAAATTATTAAAAATCAGCGCTTTGATAGTGAGCGTGCGCTTTATGAAAGTGATGGCGTTCATATAGTAGCTTGTGCTTTTCAAGGCGAGGCGGACGGAGAAAGCGCGCTAAAGGAAAGTAAAAATATAATAGCGGAAAAATGTCTGTTTGATTTGCGCTATCCATTTTGGCACGACGTGGGCGTGGAGATAAGCGGTTGCGAAATGACCGAGAAATGCCGTGCTCCTCTTTGGTACACAAGGGAAATTAAAGTAAGCGATACAAGGCTTCACGGCACAAAGGCAATACGCGAGTGTCAGAGTGTGAAAATAAAGGATTGCCATATTGTTTCAAGTGAGCTTGGCTGGGATAGCTGTTATTTTAATATTGAGAATACTTATGCCGAGGGTGAGTATATGCTTTCCCGCGCTAAGAATATAAGCGCCAGCGATTTTAAAATGAAGGGTAAATATTCCTTTCAGTACATAGAAAATGCGGTGTTTGAAAATTGCGTGCTTGACACAAAGGATGCCTTTTGGCACGCAAAAAATGTGACGGTTAAAAATTCAGTGGTAAAGGGCGAGTATCTCGGCTGGTATTCGGAGAATATCACCTTTGAAAACTGTGACATTACAGGCACACAGCCCCTTTGCTATTGCAAGGGCTTAAGGCTTATAAATTGCCAAATGCACGAGTGCGACTTGGCTTTTGAAAAAAGCGAGGTCGAGGCACAAATCACTACTCCCGTTATTAGTATTAAAAACGTGCTAATGGGCAAAATTACCGTACCCTGTGTCGGCGAAATTATCTGCGACAGGGAAGAGTACGCAGGCGAAATTGTGATAAAAAGTAACTAAAATAAAAAAGAACAGG
>JAZSGX010000042.1:0-35009 GCA_045532975.1 Eubacteriales bacterium
CAAAATTTATGATTTGATTAATAAAAATTCCCAACCTTTTTGAAAATCCGTGTCTATATGGGTGAAAGCTTTCAAAGAGGTAAAATTAAGTGAACAAACAAGATGCTGAAAAAATAATAACTAAATTCATAAAACCGATATTTGGATTTGCATTAAAGCATTGTAAAAGTGTAGCGGATGCTGAAGATCTTTCTCAAGAAATTGTTTTTAAAGCGTACAGAGCGTTAATTGCGAAAGACGGTATTGAAGATGCAACCAAATTCTTTTGGACAGTTGCGCATAATTCATTGTGTAATTACTACCGCGATTTTAAAAAAAGAATAATTGGTGTTTCGATTAGTGAAATATCTGAATCGATCGCTGACCAAGAGTTATCTGTTGATGAAGATGATAATGGGGAAGAAATAATGCGGTTGCAAGAAGAAATAGCATATCTTTCAAAGCTACAAAGGAGAATAATAGTTGCTTTTTACTTTGAAAATTGTAAGCAAGCTGATATTGCAAAAGAGCTTAATATTCCTGTGGGAACGGTTAAGTGGCACTTGTTTGAAGCTAAAAAAGAATTAAAAAGAGGTATGGGTATTATGAGAAAACCAGGTGAATTAAAATTTAATCCGATAACCTTTGGCTCGGTAGGTATCAACGGCTCATGTGGAATAAAGAATCCCGAAGAATTCTTTCGTTCTACGCTTACACAAAACATTTGTTATTCCATTCGTAATAATGCAAAGGGAATAAATGAAATCGCTGATGAGCTTGGGGTTTCGCCCGTATATGTAGAATCAGAGGTTGAATATCTTTTAGAGTATGGTTTTTTACAGTCGCAAAAGAATAAGTATATCGCAAATTTCATTATTAGTGAACCAAATGAGAAACTGCTAATTATTCAAGATGAAATGTATAAGAAAGCTGCAAATTTGTTTGCGAATGAATTATATAATGAGCTTATTAATTCGGATATTTTGAATGATACTCGTATTTGGTGCGGTCAAACGAATGATGGTGTTTCTTTGACTGAATCTGAATGCGTAGATAAAAATTTTCTTTTGTGGTCATTGATTCCATATATTGCTGCCTGCTCCGGAGATAAGTTGATGAATAAAAAAATATCTTTTGATGAGGTTGCGACAATTCGACCTGATGGTGGTCAAAATATAGTTCACGTAACAGTGAAGAATAATCGAATGGACTTGCCAAGCGATATTGTGTGTTCAAAAAATTGGTGTGGACCATATTGGAATCAAAACGAAAATAATGTATTGTGGCAATTAGATACTGAATGGTCAGAAAAAAGAATTTACGTCAATAGCATTGATTGTAAAAATGCAGAAAGAGTGTTGTCGTTGTTTGAAAGTGAAAAAGAAAGAGGCTTGCTTTCTAAAGAGGATTATGCATATCTGAGCGAGAGAGGATTTGTTAAGACCAATGGGAATTATGAGGGAGAATTCAAATCGAGCTGGCAAATAGTTATTCTGTCAAACAACGAAATAAAAGAAGAATTACTTTCAATAGGCGATAAAATCAAGGAAAAGTATAAAGATGAGTTTGAAGCAATCAAGGCGCCTTATGTAAAAGCCGAATTAAATACTGTTCCTTCCCATTTGAAAAAGATAAAAGAATACGAGCAACAGCATATATTCCATTCGGACGGTTGGTTTTTGTTGCATTGTATAGTTGCTCTTTTAAACAGTGGGAAACTAAAAAAGCCAACAAAAGAACAAAGCAAATCTTTAAGTACGATGATTTTTCCAAAATAATAATAATTGCCAAGGGTGCCGTGTGGCTGCTCTTGGCAATTCTACTAATTACCAAACAAAAAACAAATGTTTTTTCAAGTATATACAAAATAATTAAAAAAAATATAGACATTTTGTTTTTTGCGTGTTATAATAATTTAAATATTTGACTCGATGAGGTGTAATATGGATTATAACTATCTTGCTGAGATACTTTTTCCTCAAATAAAAGAGTTGCCTGCTGATGTAGAGGCAAAATATCCGCCACGCCAGCTTCCAGAGGGGGCAAAGGTTACAAGATTTGCTCCGAGTCCAACGGGCTTTGTTCACTTTGGCGGTCTTTTCCCATCTACTGTTGGCGAAAGATTGGCACATCAATCTGGCGGTGTGTTCTATCTTAGAATAGAAGATACAGACGCAAAGCGTGAGGTTGAGGGCGCGGCTGAAGGCCTTATAAAAACTCTTGCAAAGTACGGTATCAATTTTGATGAAGGCGCTATTCTTGATGAAAGCGGTAATATCTGTGATAAAGGTGCATACGGTCCTTATAAGCAGAGCCTCCGCGGTCATATCTACCGTGTTTTTGCAAAGCAGCTTGTTCGCGAGGGTAAAGCATATCCCTGCTTTACTACAGAGGAGGAGCTTGATGAGCTTCAAGCGGTAAACAAAAAAGAAGAAATTAAAAACACTGACTGGCAAGCAGAGGCAGAGACTAAGCGCGCAGAAATGCTTGCAAGACGTAATTTTACTATTGAAGAGGTAGAAGAGCACTTAAAGGCGGGACATCCTTTTGTGTTAAGAATACTTGCAAACGGTGATCCTGATAAAAAGGTTAAATTTACAGACCTTGTAAAGGGTGTTCTCGAAATACCTGAAAATGATGAGGACTTCGTTCTTCTTAAGTCTGACGGTATTCCAACATATCACTTTGCGCATGCGGTTGATGACCATTTGATGGGCACTACCCACGTTATCCGCGGTGAGGAGTGCCTCCCAAGCTTAGCAAAGCACATTCAGTTATTTGCTTATCTTGGCTTTAAGCTTCCAAAATATATGCATATTGCACAGATTATGCGTATTGATGAAAACGGCAACAAGAAAAAGCTTTCCAAACGTGATATGGGTGCAAATATGGACGATTATACGTCAATGGGTTACTGTCCTGAGGCAGTTTGCGAGTATATTATGACCTTGCTTAATTCTAACTATGAGGAATGGCATATGCAAAACGCAGACAAGCCATATACGGATTTTCCGTTCAACATAAAGAAAATGTCGACATCCGGATGCTTGTTTGATTTTGCTAAGCTAAATGATGTTTCCAAAAACGTAATTTCAAGAATGACCGCAGATAAGGTATATGAGCTTTCAAGTGAGTGGGCGAAGGATTTTGACAGTGAGCTTTACGGTGAGCTTTCCGCAAATCCTGAATATACAAAATCCATTTTTGCTATCGGCAGAGGCGGAAAGAAGCCAAGAAAGGATTTGGCAGTTTGGAAGGATGTACGTGGCTACGTTGATTTCTTCTATGATAAGCTTTTTGAAATCAAGGACAGCTATGATGAAAAATTCGCAAAGACCGACATCAAGCTTGCTCTTGAGGATTTTGTTAAAACCTTTGACGTATCTGACGATATGAATGCTTGGTTCGACAAGATTAAGGACATTGCAGATATGCTTGGCTATGCTTCCGATATGAAGGCGTACAAGCTCAATCCCGAGGCTTACAAGGGTAATGTTTCCGATATCAGTATGTTTATAAGAATTGCGGTTACAGGCAAGCTTAACTCTCCCGATATGTATAGCGTAATGCAGGTACTCGGCTATGACAGAGTAGTTGCCCGCATAAATAATATGATTAGTTCGCTTTGAGAGGTTTTCTTATGGAAGAAATGAGTTCAAATTTTATACACGACATAATTGACGAGGATTTGGCAAAGGGCTTTTCAAGAAAAATCCACACCCGTTTCCCACCCGAGCCAAACGGTTATCTTCATATCGGTAGCGCAAAGGCTATTTGGATTAACGCCCAAACTGCAAAGAAATACGGCGGAGAGTTCAACCTAAGATACGATGATACAAACCCGTCAAAAGAAGATACCGAGTACGTAAACAGCATATATGAGGACCTTAAATGGTTGGGCGCTGAGCCAACAGGCGGCGTTTACTATGGATCTGACTATTTTGACAAATGCTATGAGTACGCGATTAAGCTTATCAAAGAGGGCAAGGCATACGTTTGTGACCTTTCCGCTGAGGAAATGAAGGAGTACAGAGGCACTTTAACTCAACCCGGAAAAAACAGTCCTTACCGTGACAGAAGCATTGAAGAAAACCTTGATTTATTTGAGAGAATGAAGAACGGTGAGTTCCCCGACGGCTCTAAGACACTTCGCGCAAAAATTGATATGGCATCTCCTAACATCAATATGCGTGACCCCGCAATTTACAGGATTTTAAGGGCACACCACCACAGACAGGGTGACAAGTGGTGCATTTATCCACTTTACGACTATGCGCATCCGATTCAGGACGCTATTGAGGGTATTACTCACTCCTTGTGTTCCCTTGAATTTGAAAACCACCGTCCGCTTTATGAGTGGGTTGTTGACAATATCGGCTTTGAAAACAAGCCAAAGCAGAGAGAGTTTGCAAGACTTAACGTTACCTATACCGTAATGAGCAAGAGATATTTAAGATACCTTGTTGAAAACGATATGGTTGACGGTTGGGACGACCCAAGAATGCCTACCCTTTGCGGTTTAAGACGTCGTGGCTATACTCCTGCTTCAATTATAGACTTTGTTAGCCGCGCAGGTGTTGCAAAGGCTTACAGCATTGTTGATATTGAGCTTTTGGAGCATTGTATCAGAGAAGAGCTTAATATGACCGCACAGAGAAGAATTTGTGTGTCTGACCCAATTAAGGTTGTTATTACTAACTATGAAGAGGGTAAGGTTGAATATTTCCCTGTTTCCAATAATCCTAATGATGAAAATGCGGGCACGAGAAATGTTATGTTTACCCGTGAGATTTACATTGATAAGAGCGACTTTGAAGAGGTTCCACCACCAAAGTTCTTCCGCATGAAGCCTGACGGTGAGGTGCGCTTGATGGGTGCATATATCGTTAAGTGTAACGAGATTATCAAGGATGAAAACGGTGAAATCGTTGAAATCAGATGCACCGCTGACTTGGAGTCAGGCAACGGAAATCCTGTTGACGGACGTAAGATTAAGGGTACTATCCATTGGCTCAGCGCCCAAAACGCTGACAAGGTTGACTTGATGCTTTACGATAAGCTCTTCACAACCGAAAATCTTAGTGATATTCCTGAGGATAAGACATACAATGACTATCTCAACCCAACGTCCCTTATTAAGGTTGAAAACGCTTTGGTTGAAAAGTGCTTGGCTGATGCTGAGGATGGTGAAAAGTTCCAGTTCGTAAGAAATGGATATTATTGTAAGGATACAAAGCATCCAAATACCTACAACAGAGTTGTTGGTCTTAAAGACAGCTATCCTAAAAAATAATTTTAATGCGTGCAATAAAATGCACGCATTATTTATTGACTATTTTGTATTAATATGGTAAAATTGTAATAATGAATATACAATATAAGGAGAAAACTTATGTTCAGACAAGAAAAATTAGATTTTGCAAGAAAAGCGGCAGCGGACGGGATGGTTCTTTTGAAAAATGATAACTGTGCGCTCCCTATCTCAAAGGAAAAGAAAATTGCCCTGTTTGGCATTTCCTCTTATAGATGCTTTAGACTTGGTTGGGGCTCAGGCGATATGATGGCTCAAACTACAACCGAAATTAATACAGCACTTAAAGAGGCTGGCTATTCAATTAATGCGGATGTTGAGTCTGTTTGTGTAGAACACATTAGCAAGCTTGAAGATGTAAGACTTATGAACAGAAGCTGGGACGTTTGGACTTGGCGTCAAATTGAGGTGGAAATCAGCGACGAGCTTATCTCATCCGCAGCAAAAACATCTGACATTGCTGTTATTACTCTTGGCAGAACAAGTGGAGAAGGCTTCGACTTAAAGGATGAAGAGGGCTACTTCAGACTCCACAGTGAAGAAATTTCTTTGGTAAAGAGAGTTAGTGAAGCGTTTGGACAGACAATTTTGCTTCTTAATACCTGTGGTCCACTTGATATGAGAGCTATTGATGATTGTAAGATTGATGCGATTCTTGATGTTTCCTTGGGTGGTGAAACCTTTGGCTATGCGGTTGCCGATGTTGTTAGTGGCAAGGTTACACCTAACGGTAAGCTTACAACAACTTGGGCATACAAATATGAGGACTACCAGGGTAAAGAGGGCATAACCACTAAGGAAGTGCCTTATAAGGAAGGTATTTATGTTGGTTACAGATACTTCGATACTTTCGGTGTTACTCCAAGATATCCATTTGGCTACGGCCTTTCATACACTGAATTTGCAAGTGAGATAGTTGACATAAACGTTGACGACCAGATTGTTGATTTGACTGTTAAGGTTACTAACATAGGTAAGTATAACGGTAGAGAAATTATTCAGTGTTATCTTTCTGCCCCATCCGTTAAGCTTGAAAAACCATATCAGGAGCTTTGTACCTACGCAAAGACAGACGTTTTAGCGCCTAACGAAAGCTGTGAGCTTTTGTTGTCCTTTGACTTGACCGAAATGGCATCCTATGATGAGGAAAGGGCGAGTTATGTTCTTGAAGCAGGCAAGTATTACGTACGAGTTGGTAACTCTTCAAGAAATACTAAGATTGCCTGTGCCATCAATTTGGCAAAAGAGGTTGTTTGTAGCGTAGTTAAGAACAGATGCACAAAGCAAAATAATTTTGCAGACCTATCAAGCAATGGTGCTACACCGTACACTTACGTAGGAGAAGAAACAGAAAAAGCAGCGGCTCAAGTGTTTGAGTTTGACTGTGACTCTGTTGAGACCATTGTACATGACGTTATCGAAAATAATCCACCTAAGCTTTTGACACGCAAGGATGATAATCTTTATACCCTAAAGGATGTTGTAAGCGGAAAGGCTACTGTTGAGGATGTTGTTGCTCAGTTCTCAAACGAGGAGCTTGCTGACATATTAAACGGTGTTATCTACGAAGGCTCCAATGCTAACGCTAACGTTGGTAGTATGGCTATTAAGGTACGTGGAGCGGCTGGTGAAATGTGGTCAAGCGAAAAGTATGCTATTCCTGTAAATGCGTGTGCTGACGGCCCTGCTGGCGTTCGTTTGGCTATCTTTACAACTCCTATCGAAACAGACACCGAGCTTTCCCGTGAGGTTGTTTCTTATCCGTCAGGCACTTGCATGGCTAATTCTTGGGATTTAGAGAGTGCAAGACGCTTTGGTGAGTGTGTACGTGATGATTTGGAAATTTCCGATATTGAGGGCTGGCTTGCTCCCGGTATCAATATTCACAGAAACCCACTTAACGGTAGAAATTTTGAGTATCTTTCCGAGGACCCAATTATTTCAGGAAAAATCGGAGCATATATTACAATCGGTGTTCAGTTTGATGACAATGCAGAGCCGACAGGCAGATATGCAACCGTTAAGCACTTTGCTTGTAACAATATTGAATATGAGCGTGGCGTTTCCGACTCTCAAATGTCCGAGCGTGCTTTGAGAGAAATATACTTAAAGGGCTTTAAGATTGCGGTAGAGGAAGGACATCCACACGCAATAATGACCGCATATAACAAGATTAACGGCACCTTTGCGTCAACTAACTATGACCTTTTGATGGGCATTTTAAGAGGCGAGTGGGAGTATGAGGGCATTGTTATGACCGACTGGAACCCATGTCCGGACCCCTGCGAGCACGTTCACGCTTGCAATGACCTTATTATGCCGGGTAGATTCCGTAAGAATATTATTGAGGGTCTTGAAAACGGTAAGGTTAAAAAGGAAGATGCTCAGCTTTGCGCTGTACGTTTGCTTAAGCATATTCTTAAGACTAATTATGCAATAAATAAGTAGGCAAAATTTCCGCACTGTTAAGCATTTGGCAGTGCGGAAGAAAAAAATTAAAAAAATGCAAAATTATACTTGACAAACTGTTATTGGTGTGTTACAATAACAAGGCAAAAAGAAGTGGAACTCTCCGTTCTCACCCAAATGCAAGGGCGTTTGTGGTTAATAACTTACACGTTTAATAGTGTTTTATGTTATTGTGCGGAGACTTTCTCGTCTTCCGCACAATTTTTTTATGATAATTCAATGCTTTTGGATTAATTGGAGGTGCTTAACTATTAGCAACGCAAAAGAAATGTCTATCAACGAAGATATCAGATTGAAAGAGGTTAGAGTAGTGACTGACGCAGGCGAGCAGCTTGGTGTTATGTCATCCGATGTAGCTTTGGAAAAGGCTTATTCAATGGGTCTTGACCTTGTTCTTATTGCTCCCTCTGCAACCCCACCTGTTTGCCGTATTATGGATTACGGTAAGTATCGTTACGACCGCGATAAGCGTGAAAAGGAAGCGAAGAAAAAACAGCAGGTTGTCAACATAAAAGAGGTTCAGCTTTCTTGTACAATAGACACACACGACTTCAATACTAAAGCAAAAAATGCTATGCGTTTCTTGCAAAACGGTGATAAGGTAAGAGTTGTTCTTGCATTTAAGGGCAGACAGATGGCTCACACCGAGGTTGGCGTTGAAATCATAGGAAAATTTATTGAGCTTTGTTCCGAGTTTGGTACAACAGACAAGGCTCCTGTACTTGACGGAAGAAGAATGTCCGTCATCATCTCACCAGTAAAAAAATAAGTTAATATACTTAACGTGAAAGGAAATTAATATCATGGGAAAGATCAAAACACATAAGGCTTCAAGCAAAAGATTTTCTTTGACCGGCACAGGCAAGGTAAAGATGTTTCATTCACAGCACCGCCACAACCTCGGTCTTAAGACAGCTAAGCGTAAGAGAAATCTTCGTTCCGGCTCTTATTTGAGCGAGAGCATGGCTCCAACTATCAAGAAGCTTATCAACAAATAATTAGAGTGAAACACTAACAAGGAGGATTTTAAAGATGGCAAGAGTTAAGGGTGCTATGATGGCACGTAAAAGAAGAAATAAAGTTTTAAAGATGGCTAAGGGTTATTGGGGCGCAAAGAGCAAGCACTTTAAGATGGCTAAGCAGGCTGTTTTGAAGAGCGGTAACTATGCGTTTGCAGGCAGAAAGATGAAGAAGAGAGATTTCCGTTCTCTTTGGATTACAAGAATTTCTGCTCAGGCTAAGATTTGCGGTATGAACTACTCAACACTTATGCACGGCTTGAAGCTCGCTGGTATTGACCTCAACAGAAAGATGCTTGCAGAACTTGCAGTTTCCGATAAGGAAGCTTTCGCAGCACTTGCAGAAAAGGCAAAGGCAGCTCTCTAATAGCTATAAAACTCGGCTTTTGCCGAGTTTTTTTAAAATTTTCTTGCTTTTTATAGGAGAAAAACAGATGAATTCACAAATTTTTGGCGTAGATTGTATTACCAGCAAAGCAAATTCGACAGTTGTCAAAATTGCTAAGCTGTTGAATAAAAAAGAGAGAAAACAAGAAGAATTATTTATACTTGACGGAGTGAAATTGTTTGTTGAGGCACAAAAATTTAGCGCTAAAATCAAGTATATTGTTCTCAAGGAAGACTCGTCATTTAACGATGAAATTATTGAAAAAATCAACCTTGCCAAGAGTAATGGCGCGGTAATTTTGTGTGTCAACGAGGCAGTTTTTGACAAGCTGACTGAGGAAAATGCTCCGCAAGGCATAGTGACGGTATGTAGCTTTTTGGAAAATCACCGTTTCTTGTCAACTACTGAAGCTGACAATACAGAAAAAACTATGATTTTTGAGTCTGTACGCGACCCTGGCAACGTAGGCGCAATACTTAGAAATGCAGCGGCTTTTGGCATTGATAGGCTCATTTTTTCATCAGATTCCGCCGACATATATTCACCAAAGGTTTTGCGCGCGGCAATGGGCGCAATTTTTAAGGTGAAAATTGATATTGTTTCAGATATGTTAAATTCAGTCGAATACCTTAAAAAACAAGGCAGAAGAGTAATAGCAACTACCCTTGGTGAAAACTCATTAAAGCTCGGCAAAAGCACAATTTCGTCGGGGGATGTGTTTATAATTGGTAATGAGGGACACGGTATCAGCGAAGAAATAATCGAGAAATCCGATGAAACAATGTTTATTCCAATGTGCGAAAATACCGAGTCATTAAATGCATCAATAGCGGCAGCTATACTAATGTGGGAAATTTTTAATCTATAATATTAAATAATATTTTAAAATTACATTGACAATTTGAAAACAAAATGATAATATATTATAGAGAATTTTTGTTTGGAGAGGAAAACAATGTTAGATAAGGAAATTTGGCTATGGCTTTCACTTCATTTCGGTGCAGGCTCATCAATATATCAAAAGCTATACTCACATTTTGGCAGTATGAAGGCGATATATGACTGTGATGATGCAGATGTGGATATGATAGATTGGCTTGCAAGCCACCACAAAAGAAAGCTTCTTGACAAAAATCTTGACCACGCTCATGAGGTTATGGATTGGTGCGACTATTACGGTGTTGAAATAGTTACTCCGTCCGATGAGAATTATCCGTATCCACTAAGAGCGCTTGAAAAGCTTCCGCCTGTTTTGTATTACAGAGGAAAGTTGCCGGATTTTAAAAACGAGCTTTGCATATCTGTTGTCGGTACAAGAAACCTTACAATGGAAGGTCAACGTAACGCTTATAATTTAGGCTATGGATTAGCCAAGGGCGGTGCTATTGTTGTAAGTGGTATGGCGAAGGGTATCGACAGCGCAGCGCAAAAGGGTGCGCTCTATGCGGGTGGTTCATCAGTTGCGGTTTTAGGATGCGGCATTGATATTGTTTATCCAAAGGAAAATCTCGCTCTTATGGAAAAACTTGCAGCTGTTGGTGCAGTTATAACAGAATATCCACCTCATACACCGCCTATGGGCAATAACTTCCCTGTGAGAAACAGAATCATTAGTGCTTTGAGTGCTGCAACAGTAGTTGTTGAAGCAGACGTAAACAGCGGTTCACTGATTACTGCTCGTTTAGCTAAGGAGCAGGGAAAGACGGTATTTGCTTTTCCGGGACCTGTTAACAGCTATGCTTCAAAGGGCACAAACAGGCTTATCAGTGAGGGTGCTAAGGTGGCAACCGAGGCCATTGACGTACTGGAACAGTATATGGACGCTTTCCCAGGCGTTAATCTTTCCGCATCAAAGCAAAAGCCTGATTTAAGTAAGGCAAGGCGTGTTGCAGCAAATACGTTTTCGGAAAGTAGCTTTTATGCTAATTTGAAAACAACTGTTGGAGAGAAAAAAGCAAAAGACAGAGAAGAAATCAAAACTGTGTTCGACACATCCGTTCTTGATGAAAAAGAATTGATGGTTTACAACATAATGGAATTTGGCAAGCCGGCGTCGATTGATGATTTCACTAAAATCAATCTTGATGTATCTGAGCTTGCTTCAGTAATAACGATGCTAGAGATAAAGGGTGCTATTGAAAGTGCGCCCGGAGGCTTTTACATAAAGAAATAGGCGAAAGGACTTTAACAATGGCGAATAATCTTGTGATACTTGAGTCACCCGGTAAAATAGGAGCAGTTAAAAGCTATCTTGGTTCAAACTATAAAGTAATTGCTTCAGTAGGTCATGTGAGAGATTTACCGAAATCGACTTTAGGTATTGATATAGATAATGGCTTTGAACCACATTATATAAACATCCGTGGTAAGGGTGACTTAATTAAAGAGCTTCGTAAGGAAGCGAAAAATGCTGATAAAATATTTTTTGCAACTGACCCTGACCGCGAGGGCGAGGCGATCTCTTGGCACTTAGCGGCAATAATCGGAGAGGATGCTAAAAAAGCTAAAAGAGTAACCTTTAATGAAATTACTAAAAATGCTGTCAAGGAGGCAATTAAGCATCCAAGAAGCATTGATATGAATTTGGTTAATTCTCAGCAAGCGAGAAGAATTCTTGACAGAATCGTTGGCTACCAAATCAGCCCATTCCTTTGGAAAACTGTTAAGAGCGGCTTGTCAGCAGGACGAGTTCAATCGGTAGCTACTAAAATTATCGTTGAGCGCGAGGAGGAGATTAGACAATTTGTTCCGCAGGAATATTGGAGCATTACTGCTAATCTTGATAAGGACAGCAAAAAAATTACTGCTCACTACTATGGTGACAGTGCTAAGAAAATAAAGGTTGAAAACAAGGCACAGGCTGACAAAATCCTTAGTGATGTACAAGGCAAGGATTTTAAGGTTTTAGACATTAAAAAGAGTGTAAAAAGACGTACTCCACAGCCACCATTTATAACATCCACCTTGCAACAGGAGGCATCAAGAAAGCTTAACTTTCAATCTCAGAGAACAATGAAGATCGCTCAGGAGCTTTACGAGGGTGTTAATTTGGGCTCAGAGTTTGGCGGTGTGCACGGTTTGATTACCTATATGCGTACGGACTCCTTACGTGTTTCCGTTGAGGCACAGGCGCTGGCTCTTGACTATATTGAGGAGAAATACGGTAAAGATTACAGACCTGAAAAGCCGCGTGTGTATAAGACAAAGTCCAATGCGCAGGATGCCCACGAGGCAATAAGACCTTCAAAAATTGCATTTGAGCCAAACGCTATTAAAAAGTATTTAAGTAGCGATCAATTTAAACTGTATAAGCTTATTTGGGACAGATTTTTGGCAAGTCAAATGTCATCTGCCGTAATTGATACGGTTGTGGCTGATTTTGAAAATAGCGGTCATATATTCAGAGCAACAGGCTACACTGTAAGATTTTTGGGTTATACCGCTATTTACACCGAATCTAATGAAATTACTGCAACAAATGATGATGATAAATTCAATCCTGAAAAGAACGGCAGTTTACCTGCACTCGATAAGAACGAGTTGTTCTTGATTGAGAACATAGAAGCCTCTCAGCACTTTACTGAGCCACCGCTTCGCTACGATGAAGCCTCGTTAATTAAGTTCTTGGAGGAAAAGGGCATAGGTAGACCAAGTACGTACACTCCAATAATAACAGTTATTTTATCTCGCGGATACGTTGCTCGCGATGGTAAGTCCTTGAAGCCAACACAGCTTGGTGAGGTAATCACTAAGATTATGAACGAGCATTTTTCAGACATATTGAACTATAAATTTACTGCCAACATGGAAAACAATCTTGATACAATAGAAAATGGTAACGCTAAGCTCGAATCCGTCTTAGGGGACTTTTATCAGAGCTTCAAGAAGGACTTGGATAAAGCGTCTGAGGCACTTGATAACGAAAGTGTAGAAATTCCTGCTGAGGAAACTGATATTGTATGTGAGCTTTGCGGCAGCAAAATGGTTATTAAAAACGGCCGCTTTGGTAAATTTGCCGCTTGTCCTAACTATCCTAAGTGTAAAAACACTAAGACCTTAGACAAGGACGGAAAGATTGCTGAAAATAAGCCATTGGAGAAGGCAGATTTCAAATGTGAGCTTTGCGGTGCTGATATGATTTTAAGAAAGGGTAAGTTTGGTGACTTTTACGCTTGCTCAAACTATCCTAAGTGCAAGAATACCAAAACCATTGAAGGAAAAACAGAACATTCCTGTCCTAAGTGTGGTGCAGAAATTGTTAAAAAGCAGACAAAGAGCAGAAAGGAATTTTATAGCTGCTCAAAATATCCTACATGTGATTTTTCAACATGGGATATTCCAACTGATAAAGTATGCCCAAAATGCTCGGGGATGGTTTTAGAAAAGAAAAATAAGATGCAACATTATTTGTATTGTTACAATAAAAAATGTGACTACAAAGAAGAAATTGAAGATGGAAACAAATAGTTATATTAATGTTATTGGTGCAGGCTTAGCCGGTTGTGAAGCGGCTTATCAAGCAGCAGAGCGAGGCGTGAAGGTTAATCTTTACGAAATGAAGCCTGCGAAATATACTCCTGCTCACCACAGCCAGGGCTTTGCGGAGCTTGTTTGCTCTAATTCATTAAGGTCAGACGAGCTTTCTAATGCTATCGGTGTTTTAAAGGCAGAGCTAAGAGGACTTAATTCCTTGATAATGGAAGCGGCAGACAACACGCGTGTGCCTGCCGGCTCCGCTTTGGCTGTTGATAGAGAGAAATTTTCCGCCTATATTACCGAAAAAATTAAAAATCACCCCAACATTACGGTATTTACAGAAGAAATTACGAGTATAAATCCGGAAGAAATTACTGTAATTGCTACGGGACCATTGACCTCTGACGGTATGTCGAGATATGTTACAGGTGAGCTTGGCTTGTCTGGGTTACACTTTTTTGATGCGGCGGCGCCGATTGTTGAGTTTGACTCCATAGATATGTCAAAGGCATTTTTTGCATCAAGATACAATAAGGGCGATGCTGACTATATTAACTGTCCTATGAATGAGGAAGAATATAAGACGTTCTATAATGCGCTTATTACAGCGCAGGAAGCTGAACTGCACGAATTCGATAAGGAATCTCAAAAGCTTAATGTGTTTGAGGGATGTATGCCGGTTGAGGTTATGGCTAAGCGTGGATATGACACCTTGCTTTTCGGTCCACTCAAGCCTGTTGGCATTGAGCATCCCGAGACCAAGGAAACTTACCACGCGGTAGTACAGTTGAGAAAAGAAAATCGAAACGGTACGATGTACAACATAGTCGGTTTTCAAACACATTTGACCTTTGGCGAGCAAAGGAGAGTATTTTCGTTAATACCCGGCTTAGAAAATGCTAATTTTTTAAGATACGGTGTTATGCATAGAAACACTTATCTTGATTCTCCAAAGTATTTGACAAGCAATTATTCCTTAAAATCTAACGGAAACATATATTTTGCAGGTCAAATGACAGGGGTTGAGGGATATATTGAATCTGCCTCCTCTGGGTTTGTTGCAGGTGTAAACGCATCTCGTCGCGCGCGAGGACTTGAGGAAATAGATTTTACAGACAAAACAGTGATCGGTTCTCTTTCTCATTTTGTCAACAACGGAGGTTTTTCAGGAAATTTCCAACCAATGAACGCTAATTTCGGCATAGTTGCTCCTCTCGAATATAAAGTTAAAGGTGGCAAAAAGGCGAGAAATGAAGAAATAGCAAAAAGAGCACTTTCTACAATAGAATCTTTGAAAGGTGAGGTTTTAAAATGAGAATTGCAATAGATGCAATGGGCGGCGACAACGCTCCGTTTGAGGTAGTTAGCGGTGCGGTTTTGTCTGCTAACCAGCATACAGACGTTGAAATAATTTTGATTGGTGACGAAGCTCAAATAAGCGAGTGCTTTAAGAGGCTTGAGACCGAAAAGCCAAGCAATATTTCTGTTTTACATACTGATGTTGCTATTACTATGGAGGATGATCCCGTAGTAGTTATGAAGGAGAAGAATGACAGCTCAATGGCATTAGGCTTAAAGCTGTTGAAGGATAACGGCGCTGAGGCATTTATAAGTGCAGGCAGTACAGGTGCTTTGCATACCGGATCCACTCTTATAGTGAAAAAAATCAAGGGCATTAGAAAAAGTGCTATTGCAAGCGTTATTCCTTTTGATAATCCTATTCTTTTGCTCGACTCTGGTGCCAACCCTGTTGTAACCGAGGATATTCTTAATCAATGGGCTATCGTTGGCTCTGCTTATGCAGGAGCTATGTTTGGCATAGAAAAGCCAAGAGTTGGTCTTCTTAATAATGGTACCGAGGAGCATAAGGGTACACCTGTTGCGCAGGCAGCATATCAGCTTTTAAAGGAAAACCCGCATATTAATTTTGTTGGTAATGTTGAATCGAGAGAAATACCAAACTCTCCTTGCGATGTTCTTGTAACAGATGGATTTACAGGAAACATCACTCTTAAATTCGCTGAAGGTATGGGTGGTTTTATTTTTGGTACGCTCAAATCCATGTTCAGCGCAAATATGAAAACAAAGCTTTCGTATTTACTTGTAAAAAATCAATTAAAGGGCCTAAAGAGTCTTTTTGATACGTCAAGCTATGGCGGAGCGCCTCTTTTGGGTCTCACTAAGCCTGTTATTAAAGCTCACGGTAATTGTAAGGCAAAAAATATAGCAAGTGCA
Organism: Eubacteriales bacterium; assembly: GCA_045532975.1. Classification (GTDB taxonomy): domain Bacteria; phylum Bacillota; class Clostridia; order Oscillospirales; family CAG-272; genus RGIG2000. Next base: position 15,878 of record JAZSGX010000042.1, read on the forward strand.
GTTACGCAAGCAATAAATTATAGCAAATCTAACTTGATTGAAAAGGTTAGTGAAGCAATGAAATAGAGGAGGAGTTAAAATGAGTAACGGTTTGCCGATTGAACAACTTGAAAAAACAATTAAATATAGCTTTAAAGACAAGAGTATAATCACAATAGCTCTTACTCATTCCTCTTATGCAAACGAGCAAAAGGCTCGTAAAGTCGTGTGCCAATGCAATGAAAGGCTTGAATTTCTGGGAGACAGCGTTTTGTCATTGGTGGTTAGTGAGTTTATCTATGAAAAATACCGTGATAAGCCTGAGGGTGATTTAACTAAAATAAGAGCATCTGTTGTCTGCTCACGTTCACTTTCATCGCTCGCCAATGAAATCAAATTGGGTTCGTATCTTCTTCTTGGTAAGGGGGAAGAGGAAACAGGTAGAACCAATCCGAAAATTCTTGAAAATGCCTTTGAAGCGCTTTTAGCGGCTATTTATCTTGATTCGGGCAACTCTAAGGAACGGGTTGCAAAGTTCCTTTTGCCTATTATTGAGAAGGAAATAATTTTTGCTTCTAAGGACGAGATGGCATACGATTACAAAACAAGCCTTCAACAGTTTATTCAGTCCATTGGTACGGACAAGCTTCAATACGTATGCGTTAAGGAGTCCGGTCCTGACCATGCCAAAATTTTCGAGGTTGAGGTTAGACTTAACTCGAACGTAATCGGTCACGGAAGCGGCAAAACCAAAAGAGAGGCAGAGCAAATGGCAGCGAAGGAAGCCTTGACTCTGTTTGACGTTAAATGAGGCATATAAATATTCCTATTTTTATTCCTCATTTAGGTTGTCCCAATCAGTGTATATTTTGCAATCAGCGTTTTATTTCCGGCACGGTTGAATTTGATATTGAATCTGTAATAAGCACAATAGAAGAGACTCTTAGCACTGTTAACAACAATGACGAATGCGAAATTGCTTTTTTTGGAGGCTCTTTTACAGGTATTGAACGTGGTTTAATGATAAAACTGTTGGATATTGCCGAGAGTTATGTAGACAGAGGTATGGTTGTGGGTATTAGAATGTCAACCAGACCCGATTACATATCGCAAGAAATTCTTGACATTTTGAAGAGATACACAATAACCTATATTGAGCTTGGAATACAGACGATGAATGATGAAGTCCTTGCGTATTTAAAGCGTGGTCATACTGTAGCAGATACAATCAGAGCGACAAATCTTTTGAAAAAAAATGGATTCAAATTCGTTGGTCAGATGATGATTGGCTTGCCAAAAGCAACGCCTAAGGATGAAATTTATTGCGCTGAGCAAATATGTAAGCTTGGTGCAAGTGCGGCTCGCATTTACCCTACAATAGTTTTTCGCCATACTGAGCTTGAAAATATCACAGTATGCGGTAAATATACTCCGTTAACTCTTGACGACGCGGTTAACAGAAGCGCTGATGTGCTTAAGGTTTTTATGCGGAATAATGTTGGTTGCATAAGAATTGGACTGAGCGATAGCGAAAATCTTCACTCTGATGAAACCTATGTTTGCGGTCCCAATTCTCCCTCCATTGGAGAAATGGTTAAAAGCAAAGTGTATTTTGACAATATATGTGATGTGCTAAATGGCTTTGGTGGAAGCGTACTTGACAAAACGTTGCACATTGAATGCGCAAAGGGACGCTTATCACAGCTAATAGGACATAGAAGAAAAAATATTATTGACTTGAAAAATAAATTTGGATTAAAGGATATTAAAATTACTGAAAATTCCAAATTGGATGATAAAATTAAAATTATGATAAAGGAGGAAAACTCATGCGATTAAAATCACTTGAACTACAGGGCTTTAAATCCTTTCCGGACAGAACAACCTTGTATTTTGACGACGGTGCAACTGTAATCGTTGGACCAAACGGAAGTGGTAAATCAAATATTACCGACGCTATGCGTTGGGTTTTAGGTGAGCTTTCCACCAAAACCTTGCGTGGCTCAAAGATGGAGGACGTTATCTTTATAGGTACCGAGGTCCGCAAGCCTATGAGTTATGCTGAGGTATCTGTAACCTTTGATAATTCCTCAGAAGAGGGCAGGATTAACAGCCCATATGACACAATCACTGTCACAAGAAGATATTTCCGTGCTGGTGAGAGTGAGTATCTTATTAATAAAAACCCTTGTAGGCTACGTGATATTCACGAGCTGTTTATGAATACCGGTGTTGGCCGTGAGGGATATTCTATTATAGGACAGGGTAGAATTGCTGAAATTATCTCTAAAAAGAGTGAAGACAGGCGAAATATCTTTGAGGAAGCCGCAGGTATTGCAAAGAGCAGATATCAAAAAGAGGATGCGGAAAGAAAGCTAAAGGCGACACAGGATAATATGGAGCGCGTGCTTGATGTTTATAACGAGTACGCTAATCGTATAGGTCCTTTGAAGGTTGCCGCAGAAAAAGCAATAAAATATCACGAGCTTTTTGAAAAGAGAAAGGAGGCCGAGGTTTCTTTGTGGATTTATGATTCACAAAAGACAAAGGCTGATATCGAAAAGCAAGACCAGGTTTATCAAATTTCCGGAGAGGAGCTTGAGGAAACCGATACAAGAATCAAAAAGCTTGAGGCACAGGATACGTCTTTATACGATAAAATTACCGAGTCCCGTAAGGAAAGCGAAAGAATTCTTACTCAAATTAACTCCTGTGTTAATACGATAAATAGTTTAGACCGAGAGCTTAGCGTTATGGAAAATGACGTTGAGCACGCAAAACTTTCGTCAAGTGTGCAAATTGAAGAGCTTGAGCGAATCAATGCAAGAAAAGAGCTCTGCGAAAATGAAATCAAGGAAAAGGAAGAAGCTTATCGAAGCATAAGCGAAAAGCTTGATGCTGCAAAGAAAGAAAAGGAAAATCTTGAATCACAGAGTCAAGATTTGCAGAAGGTTGCAGATGAGGCTGAAAAAGAGGTCGAGAGACTTTTCCAACAAATGAAAAGCCTTGAGGGACAGGCTAACGAAATAATTGTTAAGTTATCTGTACTTGAGAATACCCAGTTTACAGGGGATGAAAGAAAAGAAGAAATTAACAGTGATATTGAAAAGTATCGTGCAGATTTCGATCTCTACAATGATAAGGCAGATGCTTTGGCAAAGGTGTTGGCTAAGTATGAGGCTACATTAAGTGAGCTTGAAGAAAAGCTCACGGCTTACAACAATGAATTTGATGAAAAGTCTGAAAAATATGAGGCTCTTAAGGAAGAAATGAATGTTCTTAAATCAAAGCAGCTTGCTTTGAGAGAAAGAATTAATGCATTAAACGCAATGGAGGAGCTTTTTGAGGGCTATGCCAAGAGCGTTGGATTCATTATGAGTGCATATAAAAACGAGGAAATAGTTGGGTGCGGTGAGGTTTACGGCCCTGTTTCTACCCTTATTTCCGTATCAAACGAATACATATCTGCAATAGAAACTGCTTTGGGTGCAGGTCTTCAGCATATTGTTGTTGATAATGAAAAAACCGCAAAAGCTTGCATTATGGCTCTTAAGGAGAATAAAGCAGGTAGAGCTACGTTTTATCCTGTAAGCTCGGTCAACGGTCAGGCGCCTACACAAGAAATGGTAAATGCTAAAAAGTGCAAGGGCTATATTGGTGTTGCAGATAGCTTAATCAAGTTTGACAAGAAATTTGAAAAAATCTTTTCTTCCTTACTTGGCAGAACTCTCGTATTTGATAATATCGACAATGCTACCGAGATGGCTAAATCCCAGGGTTATAGAGTTAAGGTTGTTACCCTTGATGGTCAGATTATTAACGTTGGCGGTTCGTTTACCGGTGGTTCTGTGAAGCAAGAGGGTACAATGCTTTCTCGAAGCGTTGACATTAAGCGCATGGAGGAAGAAGAGGCTGAGCTTATTGAAAAGATTGAAGATATTAAGTCCGTCGGTCAAAAGCTTGGCGAAAGATTAAGAGAGTTGAATTCTCTTCGTTCTGCTGATAAGCAAAAATACGATTTGACCGATGCTGATTACAGGGATGAAAAAACCGAATACGATTCCTTGATAGTAAAAATGGAGTTTTCTAAAAATCAAATTGAAGGTCTTGAGGATAGCACAAAGAGACTGTTTGACGAAGAAGAAAGAAATAAAAACGAGGTTGCTACTCTCAAGGTTAAACAAGCAGAAATAAAGGAAGAGATTAGTCGTATCGGCGAGAAACGAATGGATCTCGACTTGGAAAACGGTGAAAGAGAAAATGAAATAGAAGCTATTCAGCGTAAAATTGTCAATAAGGAAATTGAAATCACATCAATAACCAAGGATATTGAAGCCGCTGAGATTGCAATCTTGAATTCTAAGGAAAGACTTAGCGAAATTGAAGCAGATATCAAGGACCGTAATAGCAAGATGGAGCAATATAACGAGGCAGTTTCGTCTTCCGGTGAGAGAAAGGCTCAAAACAGACGTTTACACAAAGAAGCTATTGAAAGACAAGAAAAGCTTCAATGTGATAGAGAGGATTTACTTGAGCAAATTGCAAACCTTGAACAAAAGAGAACGGAGCTTAATAAAACTTATAAGGAAATTGTAAGTAAGAAGGAACTCGTTATTCGTTCCAACTCAGAAAGTAAGAGCCAGTTGGAGCAATTGAAGCTTCAATTTGACAACATGGTCGAAAAGCTTTATCAGGATTACGGCTTGACCTATTCTACTGCTGTTGAGCTTGGTTATCCACCTGTTACTGCTGAAAATCGCAAGGAAATCCATGCTCTTGCTACTGAGTGTAGAAATAAGCTCAGAGCTCTTGGTCACGTTAATCCTAATGCGATGGATGAATATAAAGAGGTTAAGGAAAAGTATGATTATTTTCATACTCAATTGTCTGACCTAAATGATGCTAAGGAAGATTTAACCAAAATTATTGCTGATATGGAAACGATGATGAAGGAAAGCTTTATTTCCGCCTTCCGCGCCATAAATGAAAACTTTAATCTTGTTTTTAAGGAGCTATTTGGTGGAGGACACGCTGAGCTTTCTCTTGAAGACGAGAGTGACATACTTAATTGCGGTATTGAAATTAAGGCGGCGCCTCCCGGCAAGGTTATTAAGAGCTTGATGCTTTTGTCAGGTGGAGAGCAGGCGTTTGTTGCTATTGCGTTGCTATTTGCAATTTTGAAGGTTAACCCAACGCCATTCTGTATCTTTGATGAAATTGAAGCGGCGCTTGATGATGTAAACGTAGCAAGATTTGGACAGTATGTAAAGAGATATTCCGATCAAACTCAGTTTATTATCATTACTCACCGTCGTGGTACAATGGAAATTGCAGACCGTTTGTACGGTGTTACAATGCCGCAAAAGGGTATTTCCAAGGTACTTACTATGGATGTTAACGATGTTGGTAAGGACAATATATTAAAGGAAAACAATCCTAAACAATAAGGAGAAAATATGTCTTTTTTTGAAAAGCTGAAAAGAGGTCTTCAAAAAACTAAAAATGCTTTGTTTAAGCCATTTTCGGACTTGTTTAAAAGTCTTAGAAGGATTGATGAGGATTTAATGGAGGAGCTTGAAGAAATACTTGTTTGTGCAGACGTTGGTGCTGTTACGACTGATGAGATTTTAACAAAGCTCAGAGAAGAAATTAAGGAAAATAAAATAAAGGATTCCGAGGACGTAAAAGCTTCGCTGAAGGCGATTATGCGCGAAATGCTCGGTGATGGCGCAGATATTAACTTTGGTAGTGGAATGACTGTTATTCTTGTAATAGGAGTAAATGGTGTTGGCAAGACAACATCCATTGGCAAAATCTCTTATGCTTTAAGAAAGCAGCATAAAAAGGTTGTTGTTGCTGCTGCCGACACGTTTAGAGCTGCCGCAATAGACCAATTAAATGTTTGGACAGACAGAGCAGGTGTTGATTTGATTAAGCATACTGAAGGCTCAGATCCAGCCGCTGTTGTATTTGACGCAATAAATGCAGCAAAGAAGAGAAATGCAGATGTGCTCATTATTGATACTGCAGGAAGACTTCACAATAAGAAAAATTTGATGAATGAGCTTGCAAAGATTGACAGGGTAATTACAAGAGAGTTACCTGATGCTACAAGAGACACCTTGCTTGTTCTTGACTCAACAACAGGTCAAAATGCTGTAAATCAAGCCAAGGAGTTCAAGTCTGCCGCGGACATTACTGGTATAGTTTTGACAAAGCTTGACGGTACTGCAAAGGGTGGCATTGTATTCTCAATTAAAAATGAGCTTGATATACCTGTTAAATTTATTGGTGTAGGCGAGCAAATTGACGATATGGAGAAGTTTGACGCGGACGATTTTGTAGATGCGTTATTTGAGTAATTATGATTAAAGTAGTTTTAGCAACAAGAAATAAGAACAAAATTAACGAGCTGAGGACGTTTTTCAAAGAACTTTCCGACCTTGATATAACCGTTTTATCTCTTGATGATATTGGCTATTATGGAGATATTGAGGAAAATGGCACAACCTTTGAGGAAAATGCAATTTCCAAGGCTTCTGTTCCTGCAAGGCTTGGTTATATTGGCATTGCCGATGATTCCGGTATTTGTGTTGAAGCATTAAACGGAGCACCGGGCATTTATTCTGCTAGATATTCGGGCGGAAATGATGAGGACAATAATGATTTGTTGTTAAAGGAGTTAGAGGGAAAGAGTGACAGAAGCGCTAAGTATGTTTGTGCAATGGCTTGTGTGTTTCCCGATCATTCCGGCGATTTCACCGTAAGAGGTGAGTGTTACGGCAGAATATTGACAGAGCGTCATGGTAATGGCGGATTTGGCTACGACCCGTTGTTTTACTATGAGCCCTTTGGCAAAACCTTTGCTGAGGTTGAGCTTGCTAAAAAGAATAAGGTTAGTCATCGCGGAGTTGCTATGAGAAGCTTTATTAGTAAATTATCGAAGGTGTTGAAATGACGAGTAAACAAAGAGCATACTTAAAAAGTCTTGCAGTTAATCTTGATACGATTTTTCAAATCGGCAAAAGCGGTATTTCAGAGGAGCTGTGCAATCAGCTTCTTAATGCTTTAAATGCAAGGGAATTAATCAAAATTAAGACCTTGGAAACCTCTCCTGCTTCCCCACGGGAGGCAGCAGAAGAGATTGCCGACAAGATAGGTGCAGAGGTTGTACAGGTTATTGGTACAAAAATAGTTCTTTATCGTGTTTCCGACAACGAAAAGAACAGGAAAATTGATATATCAAAAATAAGATGAAAATTGGTATTTTTGGCGGAACCTTTGACCCGCCTCATATCGGGCATATTAATGCGTTTAAGGCGTTTGTTGAGCAATTTGATTTTGATAAGGTGTTTGTTATTCCGGTATGTACTCCACCGCATAAAAGCTTAAAATCAACTGTTACAGCAGAGGACAGGATGTATATGGCGTTTCTTGCCTTTGGTGGTATATCAAAAAATGTTGTTATTTCCGATATAGAAATTAAAAGACAGGGAAAAAGCTATACTGCAGATACAATTAAGCATTTTAAAGAACAGGGCTATGACGATATTTATTTTCTTTGTGGAACTGATATGCTATTAACTCTTGACATGTGGTATAAGCCTGAGTATATTCTCAAAAATGCTAAAATTGTGTTTGCCAGACGCGAAAACGAGCAGGAAAATACCGAACGAATTGCATCGAAAATTGAGAAGTATACAGAAAAATACGGTGCTACAGTAATTCCCTTGAAAACTAATGTTCTTGAAATTTCTTCAACGGAAATAAGAGACGGTATCAAACGAGGAGAAACCGAGTATTTAAGCTCAAGAGTGGCGGAATATATTACCGAAAACGGGTTATACACAGAAGGTGAATAGATGAAATACGATTTTGAGTTTTTCGATTGTGCCGTGCGCACATTAGAAACAAATAAGAGATATTTACACACCAAGGGTGTTGAGAGAGAAGCATATGAGCTTGGTAAGATTTTTATTCCTGAAAAAGCCGAAAAGCTAAGGCTTGCAGGTCTTTTACACGATATAACTAAGGATTTTAATTTGGAAAAGCAAATATCCTTGTGTGAAGAGTACGGAATTAAAATAAACAGAGAATGCGTTGCTGCCAAGCTATTACATGCCAAGACAGGATGTGAGTACGCTAAACGCATGTTTGGTGAGAATGTAATTGACGAAGAAATATATAGCGGTATATATTATCACACTACAGGCAGAAGTAGTATGTCTCTGTTTGAGGCAATAATTTATTTAGCTGATTACATTGAGGATGGCAGAACCTTTGAGGATTGTGTATTGCTTCGCAGGTTTTTCTACGAAAAGCTTGGTGCGACTCAAAATTATGAAGAAAAAATAGAGGCACTACGACAGGCAATGGTATTATCATTTGATTTGACTATTAAAAATCTTATTGATGAAAATAAGCCTATTGATAACGACACTGTAGAAGCAAGAAATTATTTTTTGCTTAACCAAAATGTGTTTAAAATAGCGGAGGAATAAATGGAAGTATTGTTTAATGTAAAGGAAGGCGAGCTTGAAAATGCAACGTCCTTTGAAATTGCAAGCGCGGTGGTTAAGGTTTTGGACTCCAAAAAAGCTGGAGAAATAAAGCTTTTGAAAATTGACCAAAAAACAATAATTGCAGATTATTTTGTAATTTGTACAGGTAATTCAAGTACGCAAATTAAAACCTTAGCTGATGAGGTTGAATATCAGCTTGGCGTTGGTAAGGTGCCTTATATAAGACTCGAGGGTGCCGATTCCGATGAGTGGAAGATTATTGACTGTCACGACATTATAGTTCACGTTTTTTCAAACGAAGCAAGAAGCTTTTATAAGCTTGAAAAGCTGTGGGCAGATGCCGAGGAAATAGATATTAGCACTATAATCGATTAAGGGAGATAAAAATGAAATACGAATTTAATCAAATTGATAAAAAATGGCAGGATAAATGGGACGAGATGGAGGCATTTAAGGTTTCCACCGATTATTCAAAGCCCAAATATTATACCTTGATAGAATTTCCATATCCATCAGGACAAGGATTGCACATTGGACATCCGCGTCCATATACAGCTATGGATATCGTATCAAGAAAGAAGAGAATGCAGGGCTACAACGTGCTTTTCCCAATGGGTTGGGACGCATTTGGATTGCCAACTGAAAACTATGCTATCAAAAATCACGTTCATCCAAGCATAGTTACTGAAAAGAATATTAAGCACTTTAAAGAGCAACTCAAGGCTATCGGTTATAGCTTTGACTGGTCACGCGAAATTAACACAACAGACCCGGACTATTTCAAATGGACACAGTGGATTTTCTTGCAGCTTTACAAAAAGGGACTTGCATACAAGAAGGAAATGAACGTTAACTTCTGCACATCCTGCAAGTGTGTACTCGCTAACGAAGAGGTTGTAAACGGTGTTTGTGAAAGATGCGGTAGTGAGGTTGTACACAAGGTTAAGAGCCAGTGGATGCTCAAGATTACCGAGTATGCTCAAAGATTAATTGATGACTTGGCTGACCTTGACTTTATCGAAAGAGTAAAGACACAGGAGATCAACTGGATTGGTAGAAGCGAAGGCGCAGAGGTGACCTTTAACACCACAATGGGTGACGAGGTTGTTGTGTATACAACCCGTCCTGATACACTTTTCGGTGCTACATATATGGTAATGGCACCTGAACACGCTTTGATTGAAAAGTGGAAGGACAAAATCACAAATTATGACGATGTAAATAACTACAAGGTTGAGGCATCAAAAAAGTCCGATTTTGAAAGAACTGAGCTTGTTAAGGACAAGACAGGTGTTCGTCTTGACGGCGTTTGTGCCATCAATCCTGTAAACGGTAAGGAAATTCCTATCTTTATTTCCGACTACGTTTTGGCAACCTACGGTACAGGTGCTATTATGGCTGTTCCTGCACATGACGAGCGTGACTGGGATTTTGCAAAGGTATTCGGCTTGCCGATTATTGAGGTTGTTGCGGGCGGTAACGTTGAAGAAGCGGCATTTACTGATGTTGCAACAGGTGTTATGTGCAACTCTGGCTTCTTAAACGGTCTCGAAGTCGCTGAGGCTAAAAAGGCTATCATTACTTGGCTTGAGGAAAACGGCAAGGGTCACTCAAAGGTTAACTATAAGCTCCGTGACTGGGTATTCTCCCGTCAAAGATATTGGGGTGAGCCAGTACCTATGGTGTGGTGCGATAAGTGTGGTTGGGTACCTGTTCCTGAGGATCAGCTACCTGTAAGACTTCCAGAGGTTGAGCATTATGAGCCAACAGATACGGGAGAATCTCCACTTTCCAAGATTGATTGGTGGGTTAATACAACTTGTCCTTGCTGTGGCGCTCCTGCAAAGAGAGAAACTGATACAATGCCACAGTGGGCAGGCTCCTCTTGGTACTTCCTAAGATACTGTGACCCGGACAACAAAAACGAGCTTGCTTCCCGCGAAGCGATTGACTATTGGATGCCTGTTGACTGGTATAATGGTGGTATGGAGCACGTTACACTTCACTTGCTTTATTCCCGTTTCTGGGCTAAGTTCCTTTATGATATTGATGTTATCGGATGCAAGGAGCCTTATAAAAAGAGAACTGCTCACGGCATGATTCTCGGTGAAAACGGTGAGAAAATGTCTAAGTCTCGCGGTAACGTTGTAAATCCTGATGACGTAATCGGTGAGTACGGTGCGGACACACTTCGTCTTTACGAAATGTTTATTGGTGACTTTGAAAAGGCAGCTCCTTGGAACCCTGCGAGCATCAGAGGCTGTAAGAGATTCTTAGATAGAGTTTCATCCTTGCCTGAAATCGTAAAAGGCACAGGCGTTACCGAAAAGCTTGAAGCATCAATGCACAAGCTTATTAAGAAGGTAACAAACGACATTGATACAATGAAGTTCAACACCGCTATTGCTGCAATGATGGCATTCCTTAATGACGTATACGAGTACGGTAGCTTAACAAAGGACGAGCTTGCTACATTTATCACACTTCTTAACCCATTTGCGCCACACTTGACTGAGGAAATGTGGAGTGAAATGGGCGGAAATGGCTTCTTATCATTGGCAAAATGGCCTGAATATGATGAGGCGAAGACCGTTGAAAACAACGTTGAAATTGCAGTTCAGATTAACGGTAAGCTCCGTGCAACCATAACCGTTGCTAAAACTATTTCTAAGGATGATGCTATTGCAACTGCTAAAAATGACGCAAAGGTTGCCGAAGCTATCAGTGGAAAGACCATTGTCAAGGAAATTTTCGTTCCAGGAAAGATTGTTAATATAGTAGTGAAATAATTTTTTCAAAAAAATGTAAATTCACTATTGACAAACATAGTGTGTTTGTACTATAATACTAAAGAGATTTAAGCTCTTTGCTAACGCGGGGGGAGGGATATAGAATGGCAGAAATCAGAGTTAAGGAAAATGAATCACTCGATAGCGCACTCCGTAGATTTAAGCGTCAGTGTGCAAGAAGCGGAGTTCTTATGGAGCTTCGTAAGAGAGAGCATTACGAAAAACCAAGCGTTAAGAGAAAGAAAAAGTCCGAAGCTGCAAGAAAGCGCAAGTTCAAATAATTTGAACACTTTTTAGTACGCAACAATAAAAGGAATCCTGTTTGGGATTCCTTTTTTGTTATAAGAAAACACCTCGGACAATCCGAGGTGTTATTTAGTCAAACATAGGCTTGTATGCTTTGTCGTCATTTTCGGCTTGCTCGATTGAGCGTTTAACAAGATAATAAATAAAAGCACCAATGGAGAACACCACCGTGAACGTGCCGAATAAAATCATAGTCATATATCCTTGATTATAGTCCCCAATCACAGAAGTTAACAACAAAAATGAAGTAACACTTAAAGCATAGTAAATTATTTCACGCAATAAAAAACTATTTAGTCTTAAATATTGCATTAAAATTGCAATAATAGCTGAGTATGGTACGAGAATCAGTAGACTAAACAGATTCCAAATATTGGTGTTGTCAACAGCCATTACAAAAATATTTATTACAAAATAGATAGCAGTATATAAGTAAGAAAAATAATTAATAGCGCTCTTTTTGTAATTGATTTTTTTAATAATCATTTTGATTAAAGAGATTAAAAAGCAGAGTGCAAAAATTAGAATACCTGCCCAAAGCTGTAGCATAGTACTGATTGTAATGGAAACACCACAAATAAAATTAATTATAAACGATAAAGGAGTAAACGCTATGCAAGCTAAGGCTAAAACTGTTAAAATGTGCGGCTTAAAAGCTTCTTGTGTCTTCATAAAAAACCTCCTTTACGATTTATATAAGTATATCACAAAACTGTGAGGAATTCAAGTCAAAACAAAAAAATATGCAAAAAAGATAAAATATTCATAAAAAGTGAATATTTTGCTTGACTTTGACTATCAAAAACTATATAATAAGATTACAAATAATTTTACAAGGAATAATAATCATGCTTGGAAAAAGAAAAGTAAGAAAATATGCATTTGAATTGATTTTTGGATATGAATTTAACAAGGAAGAAAATGCTCTAACATATTACGAAAGAGCGTATGATAACTTCATTTGCGAGGATGACGAGGAAGAAAGCGTTAAGGCAGTGTTTTTAGGTGTTTGTGAAAACATCGAAAAGATTGATGAAACAATCGTTGCTAATCTTAGCGGGTGGAAAATTAATCGACTTTCTAAGGCAACCTTATCCCTTTTGCGTATAAGCGTTTATGAAATGCTTTATGTTAAGCTTCCTCCTGCTATATCCATAAATGAAGCTGTTGAGCTTGCTAAGGAATACAGTGAGGATGGCGCATCTTCATACATAAACGGCGTTTTAAACAATATTGCTAAGAGTTTAAAATAATGAAGCAAAGAGTAGTTGTTGGTATAGATACGAGTAACTATACCACGTCATGTGCGGTTTGTGATTTGAACGGTACTGTTTTGGAAAATTATAAGGAGCTTTTGCCTGTCAAGGACGGGGAAAGAGGACTTAGACAAAGTGATGCTGTATTTGCACACGTTAAAAACTTCCAAGTAATTTCATCAATGATTAAGGAAAAGCACGCTGATTATGATATTGTTGCAATCGGGTATTCGAAATCCCCAAGAGATGCGGCTGGGTCATATATGCCGTGCTTTCTTGTCGGTCAGGCAGTTGCGGAAATGATATCTTCTTTATACAATATTCCTGCCTTCGCCTTTTCTCACCAAAGCGGACATATCCAGGCGGCTATTTATTCCGCCGGTGTTAATATTGACGGAAGCTTCATTGCCTTCCACGTTTCGGGTGGCACAACGGAAATTGTGTTGGCTACACCGAATGAGTGTGGGTTTGATGTTGAATTGCTTGGTGGTAGCGTTGATTTGCACGCTGGTCAGGCTATCGACCGTATCGGAGTTTTGATGGGACTTAGCTTTCCTTGTGGTAAGTATATGGAGCATTTAGCACTTGAAAACAAGGTGATGATACCACCCTGTAAGATAAGTGTGAATGGGTTAAGCTGTAATCTATCAGGACTTGAAAACTTAGCTAAAAAATTATATGAGGAAACTAATAATCCGAGACTTGTTTCTGCATACGTATTGACATATATTTCAAAATCTCTTGGAAAATTAACGGAAAACATCCGAAATAAATACGGGAACATAAAAATTGTTTATGCAGGCGGTGTTATGAGCAATAAAATAATTCAAGGAAATCTTGCAAGTAAATTTGACAATGTATTTTTTGCATCTCCTGAGTTTAGTACAGACAATGCGTGCGGAACAGCACTGTTGACATATAAAAAATATACAAAATAAAGTAAAAGGAGGCAAATATGAATTATAGGTTTGACGAAAACGGTAACGTGTTGCCTCCTATACCCAAAAGCATTACTGATATAAATAATTATATAAAAGGGCTCATAGAGGAAGAAGCGCTTTTACAGGACGTTTACGTTGTAGGCGAAATATCAAATTTTAAAAACCACTATGCAACAGGTCATTTTTATTTGACCCTAAAGGACGATAGCAGTGAAATCAGAGCAATAATGTTCCGTGCTTATGCAAGCAAAATCAAATTTAAACCGCAGGATGGCTTGCGCGTCATAGTTCACGGCAGAATAGGTGTTTATGCCCAAGTAGGCAGCTATCAGCTTTATATAGACTCTATGCAGCCTGACGGAATAGGGGATTTACATTTAGCATATGAGCAATTAAAGGAGCGACTTGACAAAGAGGGATTGTTTGATGCGTCACATAAAAAAGCGTTACCTCTATTTCCTAAAAGCATTGGCGTAATCACGTCATCAACGGGTGCGGCTGTGCGTGATATAATTAAGGTCGCGTCAAGGCGATACCCTTGTGCCAAAATAGTTGTTTTTCCAACCCTTGTGCAAGGTAATGATGCACCACCTGAGCTTATAAAAGCTGTTGAATACTTTAATATAATGAACAGTGTGGATGTCATAATCATTGGCAGAGGTGGAGGTTCAATCGAGGATTTATGGGCATTCAATGACGAGGGACTTGCCCGCGCGATATATAAGTCAAGTATTCCCGTTATATCTGCAGTGGGACATGAAATTGATTATACCATTTGCGATTTTGTCTCCGATGTAAGGGCGGCAACCCCTTCACACGCCGCTGAGCTTGCAACACCCGATATAAACGAGCTTTTGTATAGGCTGAATAGCTTTAGCGAAAGAGCCTTGGACTCTATAATCAATAATGTATCAGCGTACAGGGCAAGGGTTGAGGACTTGGCTTCCTCTCGTGTATTTATAAAACCAACATCTATGCTCGATGTACCGAATTTGAAGCTTTCAAGTGTGTCGGAAAGGCTTTTGTCCGCAATGAAGCAGAGTGTAAGCCAAGAGCGTGAGCGCTTTGCGGTTGTTAACTCCAAGCTTGTTTCCTTAAATCCCATGGCAGTCTTGTCTCGTGGTTACGGTGCGGTTTATGACAGTCAAAATAAAATTATAAATAGTGTTGAAAATATAGAAATTCATGATGAAATATCCGTTAAATTAAGTGACGGTAGTGTAAGAGCGACAGTTTTGTCGAAGGAAAGGAGAAAAGCAGATGCCAAAAAAAGAAGTTAGCTTTGAGGATGCGCTCGATAGATTGGAAGAAATAGTTGATTTGCTTGAAAGCGGTGAAAATCCACTTGAAAAATCATTGGAGCTTTTTGAGGAAGGCGTAGGATTAGTAAAGCTTTGCAATAAAAAGCTTGAGAATGTTGAAAATTCTGTTAAAATCCTTATTAACAATGACGGAGAAATGGAAGAAAAGGATTTTTTATCAAATGAAAAGTAATTTTTTGAATTTGCTTGAAGAAAATAATAGGGCTGTAGAAAACGAGCTTTTGAAGTATTTAACAAACAGGGAAGATAACGGCCTTGCAAAGTCTATGGAATATAGCTTGCTCTCCGGGGGAAAGCGTATTCGTCCCTTCATTGTAATAGAAGCATATCGTTTGTTCGCAGAAAAATTTGATATTAAAAGAGCTTTGCCATATGCTTGCGCTCTCGAAATGATACACACATATTCTTTGATTCACGACGATTTGCCTTGTATGGATAATGACGATATGCGTCGAGGAAAACCGACCAATCATAAGGTTTTTGGGGAAGCAGAGGCACTTTTGGCAGGCGATACGCTTTTGACCTATGCCTTTGAGGTGCTTGCTCAAAACGAATATGTTTCAGATAGAAGCGTAAGACTGGCTACCTTAGCTCTTTCTAAATGTGCAGGATTTAGCGGTATGGCAGGGGGACAGATGATTGATTTAAGCTCTGGTGAGAATATTAAAAGCTTCGATGAGCTTAAAAAAATGCACTCTCTAAAGACGGGCGCGCTAATAAGATGCGCTATGCTTCTTGGCTATTTTGCTGCTTGTGATGCTCCAAAGGACGATGTTATAAATGATTTAGAATGCTTTGCTACTAATCTTGGCATCGCATTCCAAATTAGAGATGACATTTTAGACAGAATATCAAGCAACGAGGCTCTCGGTAAGCCAGTTGGCTCTGATGATAAAAATGGAAAAACCACATCCCTTTCCTTTATGAGCGTTGACGAAGCACAGGCTTTGGTAAAGAAAATGACCGAAGATGCAATCAATTCTATTGAAAAATACTATGATTCTGAGGCTGAGTTAAAATCATTAATTGAGCTTGCTGAATATATGGTTGGAAGAGATAAATAATGCGCCTGGATTTATATTTATTTCAAAACGGATATGTTAAGAGTAGGCAAAAGGCAAAAACGTTAATTGAGGATGGAAACGTCAAGGTAAACGGTACCGTTGTTCAAAAGCCCTCTTTTGACATTTTGGAAGATGTTAAAATAGAAGTATTCGATGCTTGTCCCTACGTTTCACGAGGTGGACTAAAGCTTGAAGGTATATTAAATACCACAGGAGCAAATGTCAGTGACAAGGTATGTATTGATATTGGTGCTTCCACCGGTGGCTTTACACATTGCTTGCTTTTACACGGCGCGAGAAGAGTTTATGCAATAGACTCCGGCACTAATCAGCTTGCTGATGAACTAAAAAATGACGAAAGAGTAGTATCAATTGAAAATTTTAACGCGCGTAGCTTGACTCTTGATGTAATCGGAGAAACAGTAGATATAATCACTATTGATGTGTCATTTATATCTCAAAATTTGATTTTACCCTGCATTTTTCCGCTATTAAAGGAAAATGGCGTGTTTTACAGCCTTATCAAGCCACAGTTTGAGGTTGGAAGAGCTTTGGTTGGTAAGGGTGGCATTGTTAAAGACAAAAAAGCAAGACTGATGGCTGTTAATTCTGTTATAAATTGTGCTAAAGAACACGGCTTGGTATGTAATAAGTTTTTGAAATCTCCCATACAGGGAGGAGACGGTAACGTTGAATATCTCGCGTCGTTTTCAAAGAATGGAAAAGATGTTAGCGAGGAATACATAAAAAAGATAGTTTTTGAATAATGGAGAATAATATGAAACCAAAGAGACAGGAAAAAATATTGGAAATTATTGCAAATAACAATATTGAAACACAAGAGGATTTGATAACAGCGCTTAAAAACGAGGGCTTTAATGCAACACAGGCAACCGCATCACGCGATATCAGACAGTTAAAGCTTGTAAAGGTTCTTGACAATGGGGTTTATAAGTATGTTGCTCCAAAGAGTGATTCCAATAAGACCGGTACATATAATCATGCACTATTTTCTGCAATTACTGATATTAAGTATGCTCTTAATAATGTTGTAATTAAGACAAATCCCGGTCTTGCACAGGCAGTAGCTGCCGGTATTGACTCGCTTCATGATGTCGATATTCTCGGTTGTGTTGCTGGCGATGACTGCATTATTCTTGTATCTAAGTCTGAGGAAGCAAGTAAGAGTGTAACAGAAAAAATTTCAAAAATTGCAGGTAGATAATTTAGGAGAAAAAATGCTTGATTTTTTGCATATAGAAAACATAGCTGTTATAAAAAAGCTTGATATAGATTTTTGTGGCGGCTTTAATGTTCTTACGGGTGAAACGGGAGCAGGCAAATCTATAATTATAGATTCCATTAATATGCTTCTTGGAGCAAAAACATCAAAAGAAATTATACGACACGGAGAGGACCGTGCCGTTGTTTCTGCGTCCTTTTCTAACGTAAATGATGAGGTGTATCAGCTATGTGACGAGCTTGGCTTGGCTTACGATAAGGACGACGCATTTGTAATTTATAGGTCGTTAACTGCTGACGGACGAAATACAGTTAAAATTAACTCTTGCCCTGCAACTCTCGCTCAATTAAAGGCAATCAGCACAAGAATTATTAATATTCACGGTCAGAATGAAAGCCATAGCTTTATGAACAAGGCTAACCATATACTTTTGCTTGATGAATTTGCGGGTGTTGATGAGCTGATTTATGAATATTCCGACTTATATGCTAAGCTCAATTCAATTAAAAGTGAAATTTCTAAGCTTATTGAAGCGAACAAGCAAAAAGACACAATGATTGATATTTTGAAATATCAAATTAAGGAAATATCATCTGCAAAGCTAAAGGATTTGGCTGAGAAAGAAAGGCTGAACGAATTAAGAGTAAAGCTGAAGGGTGCGGAAAAGCTAATTAAAAGCTCCTCAACTGCTTATAAAGCACTTTTACAAAATGACAGCGGCATCAGTGCGTGCGTTTTAATTACAAAGGCGATTGAAGCCCTTGAAAAGATTGCTGACGTAGAAGCAAACGCTGAGGAGTTGATAGAAAAATTAACCAATTATAAATATGAAATTGAAGATATAGCTGAAAGAGCAAGAGATTTTGCGTCCTTTGACGGTGTCGATGACCCGCAAAGACAGCTTGCCGACGTTGAGGACCGCTTAGCACTTATACAAAGATTAGAGCGCAAATACGGTAATAGCATAGAAGAGGTTATCCGCTTCAAGGAAGAGGCGGAGGACAAGCTAAAGGGCTTTGAAAACGCTGAAAATAAAATTGAAGACTTAAAATTTGAATATAAAACGCTTTATAATTCTGCGTTAGAGGTTGCAAAGAATTTACACGAAAAACGCGTGTCTGCTGCTAAAAAGCTAAGTAAACAGGTGTTAAATGCCCTAATCTTTTTAGATATGCCTAAGGTACGCTTCCAAATTGATGTAAATTTGCACGAAAAGGAAGGCAAGTTCGTATTAAGTGCATACGGTTATGATGACGTTGAGTTTATGATAGCAACCAATGCAGGCGAGGAGCTGTCTGCTATGAATAAAATAGCATCAGGTGGCGAGCTTGCACGTATTATGTTAGCGTTAAAGAGCGCTTTGTCTGATAAAAACGGTGCTGATACAGTAATTTTTGACGAAATTGACACTGGTGTGTCAGGTAGCACATCGCAAAAAATCGGAATTAAGCTTGCCGAAATCTCACACTCAACACAAACCTTTTGTGTTACACATTCAGCGCAAATTGCCTCTTTGGCTCAAAATCATTATTTAATAAAGAAAACCGAGCAAGGTGGCAGAGCAGAAACAAGCATAACATTGCTTGATGAAGGTGAAAGAGTTGAGGAAATTGCAAGAATTATCGGCGGAATTGACTTGACCGATAAGCAATTTGATGCGGCGCGGGAGCTTATTTCTCAATCTAAAGCTATACTTAACGAGATAAAATA
>JAZSGX010000107.1:0-12727 GCA_045532975.1 Eubacteriales bacterium
CACAAGCGGCTTCTCTTTACCCTGCATATATGATGCAATGCATTGCATCATATATGCAGGGTAAAGAGAAGCCGCTTGTGAACTTGTTCACAAATCCGCTTCGCATGCCCGACAAAAGCCGTTGTCTGCTTGCAAGCAAAAGGCTTGTCGAGGCACAAGGCATTGCCTTGCTATTCCTGCTACGATGCATTACTGCATTTTTACTGTTTAATTTTTGCTCTACATATTTTCAAGCATTAGTATAATAACACACTTTTTCGGTTATGTCAATATATTTTTTTATTTTTTTATTATATTGACCTTTTGGCAAACATATGGTAAAATAAAAATATCAAATTATGTCGAAAGGTTTTAATTATGAAAATCGAGGAATATAAAAGTAAAATAAAAAGAATAGTAATAACCGAGGAAGAAATCAAGGAAGCTATTGCAAAGGCAGGCAAGGAAATAGATGCATTGTATGACGGACGTCCAATTTTACTTGTCAGCATTTTAAAGGGCTCATTTGTTTTCTTAGCAGACCTTTGCCGTGCAGTTAGTGTACCCTGTGAGGTGGGCTTTATGTGTGCAAAGAGCTATTATCAAGGCACTGTTTCTACAGGTGTAGTTAAAATTACAATGGATTTGGACCAAGACATTAGTAAATATCACGTTATAATTGTAGAAGATATTGTAGATACAGGCCGTACATTGAACGATGTTGTAAATATGTTAAAGCAACGCGGACCCTTGTCAATTAAGGTTGTTACATTACTTGATAAGCCGTCAAGGCGTTTGGTTGATTTCAAGGCAGACATAGCTCTTTTTACAATACCTGACTTTTTTGTAATTGGCTACGGCTTGGATTGTGGTGAGCTTTACAGAAATCTCCCTTATATAGCAGAATACAACGAGAATTAATAGGCGCTGTTTTTTCTCAAATATTCTATATGATTAAAACGGCACATCTAATGTGCCGTTTTTTGGAGCAAAGGGGGCTTTAAAATGAAGGACCGTTATGATATAATAGTGGCAGGGGGTGGCTTTGCAGGAGTGTGTGCAGCCATTTCAGCCTCACGAATGGGTAAGGACGTTTGCTTGGTTGAAAAGCACAATTGCTTAGGCGGCGCGGCAGCGAGCAGCCTTGTAATGCCCTTTATGTATTATTGGACGCAGGACCCTGTTACAAAGGAAAGAATTAATTTAAGCTGCGGACTTTTTGGCGAAATAGTAGATGAGCTTGTAAAAATAGGCGGTACCCACCCATCTTGGCAGGAGTGCTTTAATGAGGAGGCTTTAAAGCTTGTTCTTAACCGTATGGCAATTAAAAGCGGAGTGAAGCTGATTTTTCAAGCTAGAATTACAGATGCTTATTATGAAAATAATAGGCTGGAAAGCATAAAAATCAGCCACGTGGGAGGGCAAAATATATTAAGTGCCCGATATTTCATTGATGCCACGGGCGACGGTAATCTTTGCCAAATGTCAGGTGTTGATTTTATGCTTGGTAGGGACGGGGACGGCTTTTGCCAGCCAATGACCCTTAATTTCCGCCTTGCTAATGTTGATATTCCTCTCTTTGAAAAAACACAAAGCCAAATTAACGAGCTTTTCAGTCAATATAAGAAAGATGGCAAAATATCAATTCCACGCCAAAGTCTGTTAATATTTAAAACAATCCATCAAAATGTATTACATTTCAACTCTACAAGAATTATAAAGCTAAATCCAACGGATGTTGAGGACATAACAAGGGCAGAAATTTTAGGGCGTGAGCAGGTCTTTGAAATTTATAGCTTTCTTAAGGAGAGCTTTGAAGCCTTTAAAAATGCAACCTTGCTCAGCACAGGAATGCAAATAGGGGTGAGAGAAAGCCGCCGTATAATTGGAGAGCATATTTTGACAAGAGATGAGCTTATCGCTTGTACAAAATTTGAGGATTCCATAGCCTGCTGTAATTACGACATAGATATTCACAATCCAAGGGGCGAGGGAACGAGCCACCACTATTTCAAAAGCGGTGAGTATTACACTATTCCCTATGGCTGCTTGATACCTAAGGGGAGCAAAAACCTGCTGGTTGCGGGCAGATGCATAAGTGCCACTCACGAGGCACAGGCGTCTATACGCATAATGCCCACCTGTGCAACCACAGGTCAAGCCGCCGGTATAGCTGCTGCCTTGGCGCATACAGCCGAAATAGCGGTTAAGGAGCTTGATATTGGCTTATTACAGAATACTTTAATAAAAAATGGAGCAAAAATATACTAAGGAGTAAAAATGAAACCTAAAATAGTATTAAATGAAAATCCCGAGGTTGTAAAAACAATAAAAGAGGGCTTAAAGGCAAAGGGCGGCTATTGCCCCTGCCGTATGGAGCGCACCGAGGACACAAAATGCATTTGTAAGGAGTTTAGGGAGCAAATAGCAGACCCTGATTTTGAGGGCTACTGCCATTGTCTTCTTTACTATAAATATAAATCTAAGGAGGACTAAGAAATGCCAATTTACCACGTGACAAAGGAAAGCTTTGAAAAGCTAAAAAGCTCACAAAGCAAGGTGCTAATTGACTTTTATGCAGATTGGTGCGGACCCTGTAAAATGATAGCTCCCGTTCTTGAGGAAATCTCAAAGGAACAGCCCGAGCTTGTAATTGCCAAAATCAACGTAGATGAGCTAACGGAAATCGCAATACAGTATGGCATCCAAAGCATACCAACACTTATGGTGATGGAAAACGGAGAAATTGTAAACAAAGCTGTTGGCTTCCGCACAAAGGAACAAATTCTTGAATTGCTAAAATAAGAAAAGTTATTGCACGTTAAGTAAAATTGTACAAAATTAGCCTTCTCCAGTGGGAGAAGGTGGCACGCAAAGCGTGACGGATGAGGTGTTTATTATTAAAAAACCATTCATCCCTCACCTCGTAGTCCATCTTCTTTCACATAAGAAGGCTTTTGTTATATATAGAAAGCCCCACGATTTGAAATGCACCCCAAAAGTTAGACACTTTTGGGGTGCATTTCATTAGACGGGGGGATTTTTTTAAATTTCAGGTTCAACAGGATAAAATGTAGGAATAAATTCCTCTCCGTTTACAAAAATTTTTGTGTGGTCAACCATAAATTCTGTGTAAATTCCGCTGTATTTAACCTCAATTTCTCCGTCAATCCAAATAATCATATAATTGCCTTCACCTGTGGTGTTAGCAAATGTAATAAACGCATCGCTTAAGTTAAGCTTAGCTGTATTCTCAATCTCGCAAAGCGCATTTGTAGTAACTGTGCTAATATAAGCAAGAGCTTTTGCAGTAACCGTGCCTGCTATCAAAATGTCAGGAGTGGCGTCAAGCACTACGGTATTAACGCGCAACGCATTATAAGGCGTTTCAAAGGTTACGTCCTTACCTATTCTGAATACCTGTGGATAGGTTTCATCTCCATAGCCGTGACCGTAGAATATTACGGAAGAGGCGCTAACGCCTGTATTAACGCTGCTTGGCTGATGCACAAATTTACCCTCTCCCACCAAAGCAAAGGAGCCGCGCCAAATGTTAAAGGCTTCGCTTGATGAAGTGCTTGTAAGGGTATATCCGTTTAAATCAATGAAAACCACAGTTGCGTTTGCAGAAATGGCGGACGTGACCGTAATATCATTGCCAAGCCTTATGAATGTATGGGACCAAGCGGTAATGGCGCTTGTAAGCTCGGAGGCAGTGTAAACAGTCTTTCCGTAAGCCTCGTACAAGCGAGTATCTCTTTCAAAGTAAACCGTTTCTCCGGGAGCATAAAGGTTGCCTGCATCGTCAACCCAACCAAAGAAGGTATAACCGGAATAATTCGAGGTGGATTTTCTTCCCGTGCGCAGGGTATGTGTGCCGTCCTCATTTGGTACAGCGGTTTCCCAAACAGTGCCGCTCCACTCATTGTAGGTTACGTCAAAAATTTCAATAGCATTACATACGGTGCAATAGCGGTTTTCAAAGGTATGACCGTTTGGCAAGCCGGTTGGAGCACCGCACAAGGAGCAAATCCTTGGCTCTGTGCAGGTGGCACTGTTCCAAATATGTCCGTTAGCAGCGCAATAGTTAAATGTTACGGGTACGTTGTTAGTATTCCAACCCTGTGTCCAAGTGTCTTGCTCTTGGTTACACTCAAAGCAAACGGTTATGCTTTCGCAATCAATAATTGCGTCCTTGCTCAAATACTTAACGCTTTGTGGCATTATTACAGTAATTAGGTCGTCCCTGTCATAAAAGGCATGGCTTGCAATACCAACGGCTTCGCTGTCAATTTTCACCTCGGTGTAGTCCCCTGTGTAGCTGATAACCCAACCGTCAAGATAAAGTATTCCTTCTTTAACATTGCCAAGCTTAGTGCAACCAAGGAACGCATCCTTACCAATGCTTGTTACACTGTCAGGTATGTCTATGCTTGTAATATGGTCGAGTCCCGCAAATGCGCCATCACTTATGCGCGTTACGTTAACACCGCTAATTTGACTTGGTATGGTAATAGCCTCGTCGTTGCCGATATATCCGCAAATCATCACACCCTCAAAGGCAGATGATGTTACCCATTTGAATCCACTCGAGGCATAGCCAAAGCCTGTGCAGTTATATACAACAGGTGCGGAAATGGGAGCTTTCTCCGTTCCTGCGCAAACAACTATAACGTTAGGTGAATTTAAGAAAGCGGTTGGACTTTTGCTTGTAATATCTGGTATCTTTATAAATTCAAGGCTTGGGCAATCACTAAATGCATATTGACCCAAGGAAGTAATTTGAGTATCGCCCTCAAAAACAATATGCTTTAAGGCTTGTGTATTAGCAAAGGCATAGCTTCCAATCCAGTTAAAGCCACCCTCAAAGGTAATGCCCTCCAAGCTTGTTTCATAAAAGGCATAATGGCTAACATATCTCATTACCTGGTGTTCCGGCAAAGAACCAATGAGCTCAGTCGGTATTACAACTCTTAGTTCTTTCTCGTTACCCAAATAATCTATAATTTCAAAGAAACGATTGTTAGTCTTGCCTATAACAAGACCTTCTGCAGTTGTATTAACGCAGCTTTCCTCATCAAGATAGGTGTGTCTGTTATTGGAATAGACGCTGGGATGACTATGGAAACTTCCTGAATAAGAGCCGTATGTTTCATAAATTCTAACACAACCGTCAAAGGCGTTAGCATTTACTCTAACTTGGCTCTCAGCCAAAAACTTAACCGTGTATAAATGCTTACAATTTGTTATAGTATAAGAGGGAATTTCTGTGATAAACGCAGGGAAGGTAATGGAATGGATGCTCTGCAAACCGTTAATAGAGCCTGCCATTAGCTTATACGCCCATCCCTTATAATTATCAGGTAAAACAATATCGGTTTCATCACCCACATAGCCTACAAGATAGTAATTTTCATTTATTTTAATAAACTTAAAACCATTTTCATCGGTTTCCTTTAGCGACTCTAAAACACCAAAGGCGTTATTGAGTGCAATAGTAAGCTCGTCAGGGGTATTAGCCGTAAAGAAAAGGCCCTGTCCGTTTGCACTGATAGATGTAAGCTCCTCCTTTTGAGCAGTAGAGTCGTTACCTAAGCAGACAGTTGACGTTTTAATTCCCTTGTCAGCCAATTC
The DNA here is from genome assembly GCA_045532975.1 of Eubacteriales bacterium. GTDB lineage: Bacteria > Bacillota > Clostridia > Oscillospirales > CAG-272 > RGIG2000. Next base: position 5,614 of record JAZSGX010000107.1, read on the forward strand.
CTTAATTATTTCAAGGTATCCGCTGCCTCTATCCATAGGCTCACCGTCAGACACGAAAATAAAGCTCTTTTCACTTGCGTTAATAGTGTCAAAGGCTTGGCTCGCATAAGTGATAGGCGGCAAATAAGCAGTACCGTAGGTTTTAATCCAATATCCGTTAGCTCTATCGTAGCCACCATCCCTTTCGTCAACGGAAAGAGTTGGCTTTATGTAGCCTTGGCTTGTGTAGGTTGTGCCATCGTTTTGATTTACAGGAATATTTGTTTCATCACCGTTAGCATCAAGATAAAATCTGTAATATTCGTGGGTAAGAGTGTACTCTATTTCCGAAATTACAGCCTGCCTTTCTCCCTTTGGACCCAAAAATCTTGGCTCGCAAATCAGGTGCAGGCGTCCGTCAAAGGCAATAATACTAACCATAGTGTCAGGCTCTATTGCTTCAAGAGTAGCTTTTAGTGAAGCAATAAGGGCAGTAAATCTTGAATGTGTATTATCTTTTCCTAATATATCCTTCATGCTTGAAGAAATATCAATGGAAAGAATAATAGCCTTTTCAGCAAAATAATATTCGCATCTTGTACAAGCGCCGTTTTCTTTAATATCGTGACCGAGAGCATCGGTTTGTCGTGTTTGGACATCACTGCAATAGCACTTTCGCTCCTCTTCTCCCATCTCGGTACAAGTGGCGCTCTTTGTTTCTACCCATTTACCGTATGAGTGACCCATAGGAGCAATTTCCTTTTCCTCGGTTTCGCCACACTCACAAGCTCTTTCCTGCAAGCCGGCTTCGGTACAATTAGGAAGCTTGATAATTTCCCAAGAGTCAAAAACATGCTTATGAGTGTCAGAGCTATCTGTGGTTTCGTCAGAGCTGTCGCTTCCGCTCGACTCTGTTGTACCGCTGTTGCTCTCGTCAGTGCTACCACTTGGCGCGGTATCACTATTATCGGCACTGTCATTGCTCTCGTCAGTGCCATCACTTGGTGCGGTGTCGCTGTTATCAACTACACCGCCGCCCTCTCCCGTTATATCGGAGCTATCGGGCAAAACGCTTTCTGCATCTGAACCGTTTCCGCTCGTTACAGAGCCAACGGTGTCACCTGAGCTTTGTGTTGCGCTTTGGCTACTGCTTGCTCCACTGCCAATCTGAATGTCACAGGAGGCAAAGGATACAACGAACAAGGCACAAAGCACAAAAACCAATATTAAATATTTTAATTTTTTCATCTTTCAGTCCTCTTTAATCAAGGGATAAAGTATTTGTTCCAGCCAAAAGCGGGGCGCAAGCTAAGTACAACGTCTAAAAATTGGTCATTGCCAATCGCCACAATTACGCTTTCTGCCCACTCGTTTGTCACATCATCGGAAGCGCTGTTTCCGTTTTCAAGATAAATGGCAATGGTTACGTCATCACATTCTGAGAATGCGAAATCTCCAACGCTTGTAATGGTAATTGGCAAATGAATTTTATAGAATGAGGAGTAAGTATCTATTTGAAGCCTTTCACCAAGACCAAGAAATGCATAATCGCCAATAGATGTAACAGGCAAGCCGTTAAATTCATGAGGGATGAAAATACCAATTACGTCCAAATCGCAAACGCCAACAACTGTGTAAGATTGTTCGTCGTCACTCAAGCGCAGCTCCACCCCGCCTACAACATACACGTCGCAAAGGTAACAAACGTCTCCGTCAAGCTTATGGTGGCAAAGTGCGGGAATATCACGTTCAATTCTATCACCGCACTGGAGACACTCAACGATAGCGCTGCCGCTATTTTCGTAGGTTGGTATAGAACTAATAGCTGTTGTTGAAAATACGTGTTCGTGGTCGAAGAAAACACTGTACTTATTCTCATAAGGAGATGTGTTGTTAACAGTAGGTGAGTTAAGGTTACCCTTGATGGTTACTGTCATATAGTTGCCCTCACCTGTTGTGTTAGCAAACACAATAAAGTCCTCTGTAAGGTTAACGTTTGCACTCGTTGCAATCTCACAAAGCGCGCCTGTAGTAACAGGGTTGATATAAGCAAGAGCTTTTGCGTTAACGTTACCCGCAACGTAAATATTAGGCGTACCGTCAAGCACGACAGTTTGAACGTAAAGGGCGCTATAAGGAGTTTTGAAGGTTACATCCTTGCCAATCCGGAATAGCTGAGGGTAATCTGCGTCAGCATATCCGTGAGCTTGGAAATAAACGCCGGCTGAGCTTGTTGACGTAGATGTAGTGATTGGCTGGTGTATAAAGCTACCCTCTCCCACTAAAGCAAATGAACCGCGTTGTACGAAAACCGCACGATCCTTTGCAGTGCTTGTAAGAGTGTGTCCGTTCAAGTCAAAGAGCATAATTGACCAGTTGCCGCTAATAGTCGTGTCAACGGTGATATCTGCTCCGAGCTTTACATAAGTTTGAGCCTGATAAGAGCTTGAAACAACCCTTTTAAAATCATCCGCATTGTAAACCGTTACACCGTAAGCCTCATATAAGCAGGTGTCTTGTTTAAATACCACAGACTGTCCGGGAGCGTAAAGATTTCCGTCCCTGTCAAACCAACCGTAAAATTCCTTGTCAACAACAGTGCCGTCAGCTAACGTAACTGTTCCGTTACTTGATTTTTTAGCTGTGCGGAGGGTGTAGGTTCCGTCCCGATTTGCTGTGGCAGTTTCCCAAACGCTTCCGTTCAAATAACAGTAAGTCACCAAAACCTCGTCGTAAGCGCCGCAATTCAGACAAACATCGTCAACAAATCTGTGTCCCGTGGCAGGAACAAAGTCAAAATAATCGTCTCTATATGCACAAATTGTACACTCAAAATAAGAGTAACCATCGTCCACGCAAGTCGGCGCTAATTTGAATTCAATATAGTCGTGCCCAAGAGCATCTACGTAATTAAAATACTCGGTAACATCGTGGCAGAAGGAGCAGGTGTAAATATCGTAGCCCATATCCACGCAGGTAGGAGGAACTACTTCTACAAAAACGTCCATTGCATGGCCAAAAGCTTCTCCCTCAGTTAGCCCACAAGTGATACAGGTCTTGGGGCTTTCACAGGTTGCATCCTGCCAATTATGTGTATTTTCCTCACAAGGTTTTACAAAAATTTCAACCTCTGATGTTTTATTTGTGCTTGGTCTATCCCATTTATATCCTGTTACCTGACCTACAATGGTTTTTACCTTGACGCTTTCAAAGGTGTTAAAAGCTATCATTGAATAGGCAGTAGATGTTTGTCCGTCATTAGAATAGTTTAACGTTTCTTGAGCCACAAGCTCACCATTTTCGTCATAAAGGCTAACTTTCATTTGTGTCCAGTTACCCACACCCCAGAAAATCACATCAATAACTTCCATTTCTCTCTTTAAAACAATGGTAAAATAGTCGTTAAGTGCCTCTGCATAATATTCAGTTGTACTGGTTGTTGAAAAAATGGAGTTTGATGTTTTGTCCCCATCAAAAAGCTTTTCAAGGTTAGCAGCTCCGCCACCTGTATGCGATGCGGTCAAGCTCTCAATATCGTCAAGACCAACTAAACGTTTTATGTATCCGCATCTTTCACATACGTTATTTTCATCATAGCTATGGCCAAGAGCATCTACATAATTAATGTAATTGGAAACTTTACGGCATCTGGAACAGGTGTAAATATCGTAGCCCTTATCTACACAAGTAGGAGCAACCGTTTTTACAAAAGCGTTAATATCGTGACCGAGAGCCTCACCTTCGGTTTCTCCGCAATAGCTACATTGCTTAGGCTCTGTACAGGTTGCGTCCATCCAAGAGTGGTTGCACGCAGCATCATCCTCGTAAATCTCAACCTCCCAAAGACCGTTGTACACGCTCCACTGGGACTCAATTTCAATTCTAACCTCTTTTATTTTGATTCCGCCAAGCTCCAAAATAACCTCTTGGTCACCGTTTGCGCTGTTTATACTGTGTAGGCTTGATGAAAATACAGTGTTACCAAGTCCGTCCAAGCAAGTTACCTTAAAGTTATAGCTGTTTTTAGTAATAGTGTCAAATACAAGTGATGAGTCAACAGGGAAAGAGCCGACACCGTTTGTAACTAACACAATGGTGCTAACGTATCTTGATTCAATGAATTTCAAGGAATATGTAACGTATCTGCTTCTGGCAGAACCGGCAGAGCCTGTTGTTCTGTCACCGTCGTTAATATACTGTGGGTCGGTAAGCCAATTTTCCTCACTGCAGTCGGGAGTTGCCTCGGGGGCAATATTTCCGTTAGCAGAGGGAGCAATCTTATCGCAACGGATACATTTCCCGTTGCTATAGCTGTGTCCGAGAGGCTCAACATAGTTGCGCTCCTCAGTAGCGATGCCACATAATGAGCAAACGTAAGTATCATAGCCCTCTTTAGTACAGGTTGGTGAAACAGTTTCTACATATGTATCAAAAATATGCTCGCCCAACTCACCGCGTGTTTCACCGCATTTTACACAGGCTTTTGGTGAAACGCAGGTTGCATCCTTCCAATAGTGAATACATTCGCTCTCGTCAACAACTGCGTATGTCTCAACCTCAAAAATCGGGTAGTAGGTGTATTTTCCGTCTATTGTCAGGTCAATTTTTGCAGCCTCGCAGTTAACGTCAAGCCTGTAAGTCTCTATGTCCTCAGCACTCAATCCGTCAACGGCATAAATCTTGTTTCCTTCCTCGTCGTAAAGAGCAACGCTAAAGTTAAAGGAGTTGTTTGTTGGCTCGCTAAAGTCAATATATGCCACAGGGGCGCTGCCCTGTCCGTTCACAACAAAAATGAGGGAGGTAAAGTAGTAGCTTTCATCCCAAGCAAAGGAGAACGTGGAAAAACGAGTGTGTATGCCACTCAAGGAAGCAGTTGACCAATCTCCGTCAACAAGATATTGAGGGTCGCCTGCCCACCAATTGTCGTTTAATGTAATTTCCGCGCTTGAAGCAATATTGCTACCGACAATAGTTTCGTCAATATTGTCCTTTTCTTCCTCGTAGTCACATCTTGTACAAGCACCGTCTACAATATCGTGTCCAAGAGCTTCGCCCTTTATCTCACCGCAAACGGAACAAACGGATGGTTCTGTACAGGTAGCATTTTGCCACTTGTGTTCTATTTTGATATCACCCTTTGCAAAGGCTTCAACCTCCCAAAGAGAAGCGGTACTTGATTCTGTAAAGTAAAGAATTATTTCCATTCTTGAGGCTGTGCAATTTACCTTATGCTCAACGGAATATAACTCAAAAGCTGATGTTCTTTTTGATTCGTATACCAGTTCACCTTGGTCGTTATACATCAATATCTTATAATCATAAAGGGTGTTGGTTCTTCCGATAATTTCGCTTTCTTCACAACCGAGAGCAGGATCGCAATCGGTAAACAATACGATGCTTGCAAAATCGTATTCCTTATTCCATTGGAAAGTGAATGTTGGGGTGTATTCTACGTCTACCTCATTTGCGGTGTATTTCTTTCCGTCGGTTATGTATTCCGGGTAGAATTCATACATAGAAGGCGTGTAAAATTCATCATACTTGCATAATATTTCCGCAAGGGAAGAAATGTTGGTTACTTTGTCGGGGTCGCCAATGTCTAAATCGTCGTCAGTTTCTTCCTCGTAGTCGCATCTTGTGCAAGCACCGTCAACTATATCGTGACCCAATGCTTCCCCGTCTACCGCGCCACAAACGGAGCAAGCGGAGGGCTCTGTGCAGGTAGCCTCTGTCCAGCTATGCTCACAGGTATAGCCCCAGGTAACAGGCAAGTTGTCCGGGTTCCACTTTTTGTCCCACTTCTGAGGCTGAGAATCTGCCTCGCAATAAATGTTAAGAGACTCACATCCGTCAAATGCGTAAGAGCCGATTACAACCACGCTTTCAGGAATAACGATAGTTTTAAGGCTTGAGCACTTAAAGAATGCGAAAGCGGAAATATGTGTAAGACCGTTGGACAAATAAATGCTTTGTAGATCAGTACAACCGCTAAAAGCGTTCTTTTCAATTGTAGTAACAGGCACACCCTTGTACTCCTTTGGAATAACAACGTGGGTAGCCTTTAACGGCTTAACAGCGGTAACAGTGTAAAAGTCACCCTTAGGGCTAAGCGTGTACTGTAAGCCACTTGCCTCGTCAAACTCGCTCTTGTCCTCAGGCTTCGGCTTCTCGTCCTTGCCGCTTTCGTCGGAGGTATCGTCGCTTTCACCGGGCAAAGGTCCTTCAGGCTTCGGACCTACGGGGTCAGGGGGAGTGGGCTTACTGTCCTCAGGCTTTGGAAGCTCAGGCGTAGGCTTGCTGTCCTCAGGCTTAGGCGAGGTAGAATTGCCCGCGCCATCAGACCCACTGCCCTCGCCAAGAAGATTGTCAAGCTCATCTCCAATATCGCCAAGACCGTCACAGGCAGTCAAAACAGGCAGTGCAAGCATACACAAAGCCAATAATAACGCCAAAAATCTTCTCTTTTTCATTTTCTTAATCTCCTTCAAAAACAAAAAACGTGGTATACATAGCAATAATATAAAATAGTTATAATAACCCACAATAATTTTAGCACAATAAAGCGCCCCTGTCAACCCCAAACCAATCAAGGCTCCGCCTTGAAATGCAAAATGCAAAATTGCAAAATGTAGGGTACAGCGTACACGCGAACCCCAAAACCATAAAGGTTTTCGAGGACCCCTACCCTCGACGTACCGCCCACGAAACACAAAAAACGAAATCCCCCGTAGGGTACGGCGTCCTCGACGTACCGCTTTAAACGCAAAAGCCAAAAAGGACAGACGCCAAAGCATCTGTCCCTTTTCAACTATTCACTTTTGCGTTAGCAAAAATTTCACTTGCCATTTGGCAAATATTTCGGTACGTCGAGGACGCCGTACCCTACAATTTCACTCTCGCTCTGCGAGAATTTCACTGCAATAAATCACTGATTTATTGCCTTTCCCCATTCAACAGGACGGTTTGAAGAATTCCAACTGCTACTCCATCCACTGGGCTTGCTCGTTGCCTCACAGTAAATTGTCAGCCTTGTACAACCATTGAACGCAGAAGAGCCTATACTTGTGACACTATTGGGTATGGTTATACTTGTCAAGCTTGTGCAATAATAGAACGCAGAATTGCCTATACTTTT